>JAEOUJ010000051.1 GCA_016839405.1 Candidatus Gerdarchaeota archaeon
TAGTTGAGCATTATGAATTTAGGGAAAATAGCGGTGGTAAAGGACAATTCAGAGGGGGATTGGGTATTATTAGGCAATTTAAAACTAAAGTGCCTGTTCTTGTTAGTTTGTTAGGTGAACGTCAAATAATTCCTCCTTGGGGATTATCAGAAGGCAAAGAAGGCGTAAAAGGACATTATTATAAGATTACTCAAACTGGCGAAAAAATAACTTTAGCAGGAAAAACTACAACTATGCTTGAATCAGGTGAAAGTATAGTAATAAAAACACCTGGAGGAGGAGCATATGGTAACCAAAGGCTGAGGGATTCAAAACTAATTAATGAAGACAATTTTGATGAAAAAATGACTGAATAATAAAATAATTAACTAAAAAATGCCATTTTCAGATAAAAAATCCTAAATCATAAGATTTATTTTGTTAATAAAGAGAATTCTCTATAAATTTGTTATAAGTATTGTGCCGGTGTTAATCAATTTGAATTCTTCAACGAAAGATGGGAAGAAAACAGGAGAGGAAAAGTACGAGATTCCATCTAAATTAGCTAATGTTCTAAGTAATCAAGACTGGTACAAAACTGTGATAGAAACAATGGCTGATGGTGTAATTGCTACTGATATGAATCGTAATATTGCTTATGTTAATCCAAAAATATGTGATATTCTTAGATACGATAAAGAAGAACTAATAGGTAAATCATCATTAGAAATAGTTATTGAAAAAGATCGAAATCGTGTTATAAGAGAAACTGAATTGCGTTATAAGGAAAAAAGATCATCTCAATATGAAATTACAATGAAAACAAAATTCGGCTCATTAGTTCCTATTCTCATTAATGCAACACCTATTTTAGGTTCCGAAGGACAAACAATTGGTACATACGCTTTGGTTACTGATATTCGACAAAGAAAAGAAGTCGAAAAACAACTGCTTAAAAAGAATACTGAGTTACAAGAATTAAATAATAATCTTCTAGAACTATACGAACAATTAGGAGCCATCCTTGCTGAAACTACAAATATACAAACTGATATTTTATTGTTTACATCAAAAGATTGTGTTTATTGTCCAGCAGCAGAAGCAGTTTTACAAGAAGTATTAGCATCTTATGGTGGCAAAATTACTTATAGAAAAGTAGACAAAGATGTGGAACCAAAGCTAGCTCAACAACATGATATTATGGGTTTACCTACAATAGTTATCGGAGATGTAAGCTTAACTGGCGTTCCAGATATTTATAAATTACATACAGCATTATTCAGTGCTTTAGTACCTGAAGAAAAATTCAGACGTACAAGACAAGAATTAGATAACATCATCAACTATTCACCAATAGCTATCTTCACTGTAAACAAAAATGTAATTCTCACAGGTGTGAATCCCATTGTAGAGATAATGACAGGATATAAGAAGATAGATATTGTTGGAACAAATGTAATAAGTAAAAGTAAAAAAGATGAACGAGAAATATTTTCAAAGGAAATTATTAAATTATTCAAGAAAGGAATGAAAGGGGAAAACATAACTGTAGATAGATTCAAAGCAAAAGAAATAGATAAGAAAAATCCAGAACCATTTTCGATGATTAGTTTTAAAGCAGTTCCAATGACAAGTAAAGAAGGAGAAGTAACTGAGATATTAGTTCTTATTGAAGATGTAACAACTTTGGCAATACAAGAAGAAGAATTGACAGATTCTTATAATAAATTAGAAGAATTAAATGAAAAATTGTTGCAAATAAATAAAGAACGAAGCAATTTTGTTGAAATGACAACAACTGGATTATTGAATCCATTAAAGAGTTCAAAGGAATTAATTGATCAAATATTAACAGGACAACTTGGCGAATTAAATGAAGAGACATTTGGTACAATAGAATACTTACGTGATAGCTTGATTAAAGTTTCAAAAAGCATCTTAGATATATTAGATTACTCAACAGTTGAATCTCAAGGATTTACATTACAACCCCAAAAATATAAAATAAAAGAATTAGTTTCTGAATCTCTTAAAACAATTGGTTCTGTTGTCATTGATAAAGGATTTATTCTAACAATGGAAATTCCAGATAATATAAGCGTATGGTGTGATAATGAGCTAATAACACGAGTTTTGAAGAACCTTATTTTAAATTCAATTAAATTTTCAGATTCAGATTGTTCTATTACAATTTCTGCCAAGAAATCCAATAATGGATTTGTTGAAATTGCAGTAATAGATAATGGAATTGGTTTGAATAAGAATGATTTAGATCGTATATTTGAACAATATGTTAAAGTTAATCCTAATAGTCCTGGTTCAGGCCTTGGATTAGCTGTATCAAAAAGCATTGTTGAAGCTCACGGAGGAACAATTAAAGCTTCCTCTAAAGGCCTTGGGAAAGGTTCAATGTTTGTTTTTACTTTACCAAGTACTAAGAAAGTTATAGAAAAAATTATGTGAATAAAATCACATAATCCTAATATTCTTCGTTTTCTTCATCTCATCCATTGCGAAGTTTTAATACCTTTCCAACGTTTTATTTCGCCTGTTTTCATACCTTTGAAATCAGGAATGTGTCGTAAAATTGCCAGGATAACACATCCCCAACCATAGACTATTGTACCCCAGGCACTCCAGTATATATTCCAAACTTGGAAGATATAGAAGAATGTGTTTAATAGAGCTACTGAAGCGGTTGCTAATATTCCTGATATACCACTATACCTTGTTATCATTAAATAAATAATAATACCTAACCACCAAACTATGATGCCCCATGGATTAATTACTGCAAGCGCACCAGAAAAGACAGCAAATCCTTTACCACCTTTAAATTTCATCCATGGCATCCAACAATGACCGGCGAAAGCACCAATACCTGCTAGAGCAGTACATAAGATAGAAAGGTTATAATCAAATGAAACTGTTTCAGGAGCAATATAAAATCTCGTCAAAAAAGCAGCCAAAAATCCTTTTGAGACATCTAATGTTGCAGTTATTATTGCCCATGCATAACCAGCTGTTCGTATAGTATTTCTTGTACTAACAGAGCCAGATCCTTCATCTCGAACATCTTTACCTGTCGTTAACTTAACAACAATCCAAGCAAAAGGTAAGGATCCAAATAAGAAACCTACAATGGGAGCTACAAAATATTGATACATCTAAATCTCCTGTCTTAAATCTTAGTATTAAATTATTTGATTTTTTCTAACAAAAAAAGGTTACTATACTACTTATAGATAATAATGTTTATTTTTGACTTCTTGGCAAAAACTAAAAAAGAAGAAAAACTAAACCTAGTTATAGTAGAAATATAAATCCGGGATAAATATGACCACCTTAAAAGAAGATGCAAAAGACATAGGTTTATCTGTTGCTTATGATTTAATGCTTGTAGCATTTGTTATTTGCTGGGTAATGGCTATAATATTAGCATTCCTTGAGATTTCTATTTGGATAGTCTTTGGTGTATTTCTGTTAGGGTGTGGTATATTTTTTGCTTTACTTCATTTTACTCAGAAAAATGATGAAGAAGGACCAAAATTATCAGAAAAAGAAACACAAATTCTTGATGAACAGCTAGAACAGAATTAATTATTTAAAATTAATCTTTCTTTGCCGAAACCATTTTTGTTTTAAAATGAATTGACTGATTGTACATTGCAGTTTGTAAAATAATAAAGTTAAATTATAAATTAACTTTGAGTTTGGTAATAATTGGAGTAATCAAATTATATGTTGGAACAGAATCTCGGAAATAATGATGAAGCTTTGAAAGAAGCAATTTTGTTATTTAACAAACAAAAGGATTACATACTTGATCATTTGCTAGAAAGAACAGCTGTTGTTCCAAATAATGCTATTAGTGAAATTGCATCTAAATATCAAATAAATGAAGAAATTGCCAAAATAATTTTTGTGTTAGATTTTGAATATAATATTAATCAGGATTTATCATCCAATTATTACAAATATGAGATAGAACGATTAAAAAAAGTTAATTTTCAATTGCCTAATGTGTATTCATTTCTCATACGATTTGCTATTGAAGAAGGATTTTGGATAAAATACTTAACAATTGATTTGCCAAATAAAATGAAGAATAAAATTTCAAAGTTAATGACTATAGATCGATCATTATTTGGTGATCTAGAAGGAAGTAAAGAAGATTCAGCATTATATATGATAGAACGCGAATTTTTAATGGATGAAATACTTAAACCTATGATTAATGTTTGGATAAAAGAACATCAACGTTCAAGTTATTATGATGCAGCTATTAGTATAATTTGTTCTATGAATAAGAAAGCAATAGAAAAAGGAGAAGTAATTATCAACGAATTGTGTAATCGATTAAATTGTAATTTAGATTCTTTAAAGGAAATTATTTCTGAACTGGATAAAAAAGCTTGGGCTCAAAAAGCAATTGCCAGTTTTAATGATTTGCAGAAAAATCTTGATAAAAGTATTTCAGATCCAACAAAAATGAATTGGCGAATTGTTGCTGAACTAATATTAGAAAATCGAATAATTATGGAATATGACAATTTAGCATTAGAAAAAGAAATTATTGTTTCCGAGCAAGCAATTAAAATAAATAAAGCTGAAACAAAAACAAATGAACTTTCTGAAATAAAGGAAGAAAATTTGGTTGATGATAAAATAGCAACTATATTACTTAATATTGATTCACAAACTCATGAAGATCAAGAAAAAATCATTCATCAATTAATTATTGATGAATTCGATAAAGCAACAAAATACAAACGACAAAAACCAACTGTTTTTGCTAAAGAATTCCTAGAAAGAATTCTTGATGAATTGGTACTTAATTCTAAAACAGCCAAAAATGTATTACGGAAGTTTGATAGTTCAATAATGTTTCGATTATCACCTATGGGTATTAAAGAAAATCCTGATAAAAGCGTAGATGACATAGTAATTTCTTCATTAGAGGAAACAATAATTGAAAATCTATCAAGAAAAAAAGTACAATTAGAAAAAAGAACTCAAGAAGAGTTGCCACTGAAAATGTTGGCAACTGAAAAAATAGAGAAAAAAGTAAAACAAGCAAAAATAGCTAATAAAAAAGAAAGTTCAACAAATAACTTAAGAGAGGTAACTGATAAAGAATTGTGGGTAATTATTAGAGATGCTTACTTAAGAGAGTTATTTAATAGCAACGAGGAGAAAATTGCTGGAGCAAGAGTTTTGAAAAGATTCTCTTTAGAATTAGGATTACTTCTAACAGAAAATGAATCTATAAATCTAATAACACAGGAACTTATGAAAAAAGGTTTAACAATTATTGGAAGTAATAAAGAGGATCTTGATAAGAATATTTGTAAAATAATTTTAAATCAAATTAAAGAACAGAGGCAGTATCAGACAAAAATAATTTCTGAAAAGTCTTAATCATCATTAAAAATAGAGAATTTTCTAAAAGATTTGGAATTATTGCGTTTAGGTATATTTTCTTTAAGTGTGTAACTTTTTTCCACTTGATGCTGTTTGTAAATTTGATTGAGATTTCTTGCCCAATAATCTAATTCAACTGGCATTGATTTAAGATCCTAAATGTAGTTAATATCAAATTGCCAGAACTAAGATATAAAACTCAGCAATATCGAGATAATAGTCTAATATTGATGTAAAATTAAACGTATAATTCTATCTGATTGAAGGATAAATTTCCCATAAAACCTTTATAAATTAAAAAGGAAGTTATACCGACAAAAAACATTTGTTCTTACTTAAAAAAACAGGAAAAATAAGGGAAAAAATTTTCTTTGCCTAAAAGTAAGACAATTTAAGGAAAAAGTGCCTAGATAATAACAAGGATCTCGACAAAAAAACCAAACGTTCAAAAATTTACAAGAATGAATTCATTGTGGAATAATGAAAATTCACATCTTGGTAGTTCTAATCGAAATTAGAAAATAGCTACTCGAGAATGAATTCACTCGAGAAGGTGATTAGAAATGTCTGATAAGAAGGAATTTATCAAGGATTTGGAAATTTCAACATTTGCTAAACCAATCCTAAAAGATATGGGTGTAAAAGCAATCTTCTTACTGACATTTGATATTATTCTAGGTCCAATAGCTTACATAAATAAATTAACCACAGAGAAAAGTGAATATATGGAATTTTTGGAGGATTTAGCTCACCTTGGAGAATTTTATACTGGAATTTCACATGCTCAAATTGATAAAGTAACTACAAGAACAGGAGAAGAAATGATAGTAGGAAGAGCAACCCGAAAAGTGAATGAAGTAGAGTTAATTGATGTAGCTGTTGCACAAGTGGATTCATTAGAATTCCAAGAAGAAATTTTGAAATTATTAAAATTCTCAGTGAGAACAGCTTATGGAAATCCAAAGAATTTTTGTGAATTGATTGATAAAATAGTCCTAGAATATCAAGATATTGCTCAAAAGAAGCCAAAAGAAAATGGAAAAACAATCTTCAAAGATTTGGCAAAAATAAAACAAAGAAATGCTGCCAAATTATATAAAAATTGGAATGGTATTCTTTTTGTTGATTTTGAACGAGATAAATTAAATAGTTCCTTTTTACCCGATTGGATTGAAGCAAATAAAATAGATCCAATGGATATAGCACAAAAAGTACGAAATATGTATGCTCAAGGAATAATATTACCAAGATCAAAACAGAAATTTACAATAGTTACCCTAAAGAGTAAACAGGCAATAATTGTATCAACATCCAATTTAAGGTTTTCATCAATAGTGTTCCCAACAGCAGATGGTTTAACAAGAATATCAAAGATAGTTCAAGAAATAGATATTTTAAATGAAGCATTAGCTAATGTTGGTTTAGATTTTAATGAAGAACCAATGTACAAAACGTTGGGGATGATAGATAAAAGAATCCTTGCTGAAAAAAAGGACCAATTAATGAATGAAATAGTTGAATTAATGATAAAAGCAGATTCTTTGATGCCAAAAGGATTAATAAAATTAAGCGAATATGAAGAATTAGAAGGGGAATTACAGAAGAAATTTTTTGATGGATTTGGAAAAGCTTTTCAAGAATTTGATGGATTAAAAACAATCATAGAAATTACTTTTAAAATTAATACTACACTTGAGAAAATGGCTGATTTTGTAGTTTTTTGTCAAACTCGAGGTATTGTTCAAGTATTCTCAAAAAATGGTAGAAAAAGAATAAACTAATTTTATATAATACATAATTTTGCAATGACATTGAAGAAACGAAATAATAAAAAATCAAAAATTTGATGCTTATACAATTATCAATAATTTATATAAACTAAAATGGATACAAAGCATCCATCAATTTTTTATTGTATTTAGTAAATATCTGAAGATAAATTATAGGAATATAGTTAATTCATAATAAACTGTTTCTAAACTATTGATAGGGACAGTTAAAATAAAATTAAATTATTATAGATACCAATAATTGATGAGAGATTATTAAAATGGAAGAGTTAAGGATTGAGAAAATTAACGGATTGAAGAAAATTTATGGTATTGAGGCATTGTTAACAATAAGTCTCGCTAGTTTTTCTGTGAGTGCAGTAATAATTTTTGTAATGTCATTTTTTGCTGTAACTACAACAAATTTAGACGAAATTTGGTTAATAGTTTTAGAATTTTCCTTTATAACATCTGGAATTTTACTTCTAATAGCAACGATAATTACTATAGCAAAAGAATCTACTAGAAAAAAAATTAGCTTATTTTTGATAGTTATTCCATTAATCTCAGCAACGTTGCCATTAATTCCTTTACAATTAAATTTTACAAATTTTAAGGATCATTTTTATTTAGCTGAAACATACCCCCATTTTAAAAATATAATGTGGAAAGAAACATCGTATCTATTAACAAGTAGCATTCTGATAACATTCGCATTTATTTCATTAATAGTTATAAAAATCAGCCAAAAAGAAGTAAAAGAGAACATTCCATTATTAGTAATTAGTGCACTAAGCTTACTCGTAATCCTACCACTTCAAATAATTGGTTTAGCAGTTTCTAAATTTGATAATACTTATGAAATTGGGATAAAACTATTTTGGGGAGCAATGATGGGATTTGCTATAATAAGCATACCAATTTTTTACTATATAATAAAAGAAATTGAAGTAAA
>JAEOUJ010000367.1 GCA_016839405.1 Candidatus Gerdarchaeota archaeon
AACATTTCTCGTGTTATTTGTTCCTTTCTTTCAATTGGTTGATATGGATCACAAACAGATCCTAGATTAACTAATTCTTTTTGCCATTTTGGATGTGATAATTCTTTTCTTAATATTTTTGCAGCATTTTTCTTCATAAAAATGGTTGTTTCAAAATCATGCTCTGGATCTAATTCCAAGTAACTATGAGTATATCTCGCATAACAATAAAGACATGAATGAAAACAACCTCTATATGGATTTGCTCCCCATTTGAAAGGTAATCTTGGAGAATCTATTTTATGTAAAATATTTTTGCAATTTTGTTCAATGTAATTAATTTTCAAAGTTGTCCACGTTGTTTTCTGGATTTCTCTTAATTAGTGATTTTATAGTACTTATAAACACTTACTTTTTCAATGCTATTATGATATCCACAGGTAATCCCCACATCATCATTTCCTTTTCATCTGCAACTTCTAATGAAACCTCATCAATGAATTTCTTTACTTCAATTGGTCTACAATCAATTATTCTTGGCATTTTCCTATGAAACCAATCATATATTCTTGTCATAAGATTTTTTCTACGATTAGATAATGTTACAATACAAATTCTACCTTCCTTTTGTATGACCCTTTTAGCTTCTTTTAAAATTAGTAATATGTCATCAAAATCAAATAACTCTATTGTAAAACAAATAAAAATTCCATTAAAAACCTCTTTTTTGTAAGGAAGTATTGTTGCATCTCCGCAGATTAAATGAATATTCTTTTTAATTTTAGATTTCTTTAGCCTTTTTTGTGTTTTACTTATCATTCCTTCGGAGATATCGATCCCATGTATAGAACCATTATCTCCAATTTCTTTAGCCATTTTAATTAGAGATTGACCTGTGCCAAAACCAATTTCCAAAATGTTTTCTTCTTGATCAATATTAAATTTTTCAAGACCAGCCTTACGATATTTATTTTCAAAAGAACTAAAAATATCATACCATTTACTCATTTTGTTGTAATTTTTTTTAGATGATAATCTCAAAGATGTTTTATTGCTTGTTTTTTCTTGAGTCATGCTAATACCATAAGAATTGTTATTCATAAATTAAAAAAGAAAAATTATATAGATTGTGTTTATTTATATCTCAAGCAAATATAAAATGGTAATAAAAATGTTCCAAAACATATCTACAATCTTCCTGATTTTAGCAAGTACTATATCACAACAAAATCATATTATCTCTTTTGCATTTTGTCCTTTTATCTTTGGTGGAAGTGCCATTTTTGCTATTTATAAATGGATTAAATTGGAATCATATCAAAAAAGGGAGATGATTTGGTCTATTTGTGTAATTATTTTAGCTATATTTGTTTTAGTATTCGTTGGTTTAAACACATTTCTTTGGTTAAATGATTTAATGTTTTATTTATTCATAGCCATTCGATTTACATTACTTATATTTATAATGATTTTAGCAAATCCTTACATTAAATGGGCACCTTTCAAAAAATTATTTATTACTAAAAAATAAATTCATGTGAATAAAAGTTCCATTCAATCATTTTTTTCCAAAAAGAATTATTAATTATCAAATAATTGAATATTTGTTATGAAAAACTTTAATTCTTTTATAACTTTCTTACAAACGGATAACCTAGAAAAAACATCTAATTTTTATGAAAATATTATGAAATGTAAATTGATTTTAGATCAGGGTCAATGTCGCATATTTCAGCTGGCAAAGGATTCCTACATCGGTTTTTGTAGTAATAATTTCTTGAGTAAAGATAATAATTCAATTTGTTTAACTTTTGTCTGTGATTCAATTGAGGAAGTTGATCAATGGTATCAATATCTTAAATCTAATAATATGCAAATTAAAGATAGGCCTAAAAGGAATGAAAAATTCAGAATTTACAATTTTTTCACAAAAGATCCAAATGGCATAACACTAGAAATCCAATATTTTTTACATCCTTTTCCACCAAAAAATAATAAATAAAAAATTTAAGAGGATATACCAATGAACGAAGAATTTAAATTAAGTGAAAAATCGTCTCCAAAAACAAAACAAGGATTTTGGAATGATTTTTTAAAAATCTATCTCGTTTTAGCTCTCCTTTTCTTAGTAATGTTTACTATGAGAGCTACTATAACAATATTACAGGTATTCGTTCCAGATATTAGTGCTACATTTTATATGACAGAAGGAAAATTGGCTGTTATATTTACTATTTATAATATGTGTGCAGCATTTTTCTCATTAATCATTGGACCATTATTTGAAAGAATTGGTTATAAATTTATGATATATTCTGGAATGATAATCTATGCATTAGCAATTGGAATCTCTTCTTTAGCCCCAGATTTTTGGATGATTGCTCTAGGACAAGCTATAGGTGGAATAGGTGCAGCATGTTTTGGGCCAGCAATCCTTGCTTATGCAAGTGATTATTTTCCAAAAGGAAAGAGTTCTACTGCAATTGGGATAATAATGTCATCTTTTTATGTTGCAACTATAGTTGCTGTTCCGATAAATACCTATATTGCTTCTTTGTTAGATTGGAGATGGGCGGTTGGAATTATGGCGATACTTAGTTTTTTAGTAGCCATTTTGATTATTTTATTTATACCACGTTTAAAAAAGGAATCAACCGAAGAAATTATTGATAATGAATCATTTGAAGAAAAAAATGAATTACATTATTATTTCAGCCGTTTAAAAATCGTGTTAAAAAATAAATTTGCAGTTGGAACATTTTTTATTACTTTATTCCAAAGAGGAGGTTTATTTGCTATGACAACGCTTTTGTCTACTTGGATGGAAAATACCTTTAACAAAGATAGAGTAACTTCAGGGTTAATTTTAATGGGAGCTGGAATAGCAGCATTAACAAGTAATACACTTTTCAGTTGGTTGGCAGATAGAAATATTGGTAAAAGAGTAGTAATTTTAATAGGAACAGGTTTAACAGGTTTATGGATTGGAATTTTTCCCTTAATTTCAATAAATTTTGGTATGGCTGTTTTTGGATTCATTTTATTAAATTTCTTTGGTGGAATTTCAATGGGAAGCTATAACGCTTATGTTGCTGAAGTAGCACCTGAATCTAAAGGAACAGCAGTTTCAATCAATAACACATTTGGTCAATTTAGCATAGCAGTTGCAGTAGCAATTATTGCTAGAGTAATTTATGATAGATTTGAAAATTATGCTTATTGTGGGTATGTTGCTTTTGGATTTCTTATAATTGCCTTTATCCTAATGTTAATTTTTGTTCGATCAAAAGAAATTACTTTACAAAATAAAAGAAAAATTGAGCAGAAAATTAAATAATTAATTTAGAAAAAACAATATAGAGTGTTTAGCTTTGCCTTCAAGTAATAAGAAAGAAAATACATTCTTTAATGAATTCTTAAATGAACTTCAACAAGATATCTCTATTAAAGAATTTTATAAATTAATCAATTCAATATTTACAGACAAATTTAGTTTTGACTATTTAGCTGTTTACATTTTTGGAAATGATAATAAATTTAGAATTAAGCATAAAATGGATAAGAAATTGGAATTACCAAATGAGATTGATAATCTAAAGATCATTACTAGTTTTTTTATCGAAAATTCATTGAAATTTTATAAAAAGAAGAAATTCGATGGTGAAATTTTTGACCTATTTTCTAAAATTAAAAAAATAGGATCAATGATTCTAGCACCATTAATTAAAAAGAAACATATCTATGGTTTTATTTGGTTAGCAATTAGAGAAGACAATAAATACAAACCAAATCTAACTATTATGAATATCATAATTCAAATAATAAATTGCTATCTGAGTAATATGTTATTGCTTGAAGAAGTTATCAAACACAATAAAGAATTACAAGAAATAGCAAAAGCCATGAGACATGATTTTGCTAATGATTTGCAATCTATTGCTATGGTAAATGAATTATTACTAACAACTGAATTGAATAATGATCAAAGAAGATTTGTTCGATTACTAGGAAATGCAAAAGATTCTGCAACTGAAAAATTAGCTAAAATAAAACAATTAAAAGAAAAATTCGAAAAAGAGATAGATTATTCTATTGGTTTACCTTTAAATAAATAGTAAAAAAATCATTATACAATTAGAAGCTAAAGAAAGATTTTTTTAGGATCCCTAAGGAGTAAAAGATATCTCCTTTCAACTACGATTGCATAGATGATTACAGGTTAAACAGTTTGATAGTCAATATAAAAGTACAATGAGGTCACTGATATGAGTCAAGAAAAAGCTGATAGTGGTACAATTATTTTAGATGGAAAGGGTGTTGAACTTGGAGTAATAAAGAAAATCTATTCTGAAAATTTAGCTCGTTTAGAACTTGCTAATAGCTCAACAATTGCATTAGACCTATCTATGATAACAGAAGTAATTTCATCTGGAAGATTAATAAAAAAGAAAAGCGCTGAAGTAAAAGATGAAATCAATATCTTCTTTATTGGTGCTTCTGAAACACTTGAGCAATTAATGATAAATTGTATTGAATTGTTACTAAATCATATTTCAACAAAAGAAACTAAAAAAGCATTGCAACATTTTGAATTCGATTTTCTTAATAAATACGATTTTACAGATAAAATACAATATTATAAAATATTAGGTCTAATTAGAGGAATTGAGTTAGCAAGTAAAACTTCTCAAGATTTTATAGTCAAGGCAGTTTTCCAAACCACTGAAACTAAAAATGAATTAGCACGATTAGTTGCCCCGGAGGTTTTAGTGGATAAACTCAATCAAGAGAAAGCATTTGACAGAATTTTATGGAATCTAGTGCGGTTTTGTATATCGCAAATTATAAAATTAAAAGATGAAAGGCTTTTTTACTCAATTTTAGATGCTTTATTTGATATTGGATTAAAAATGCTTGACGATGAACATAAAATAGCACTTTCAACAACTGACCTACTTTATTGGTCAGATAGAGTTGAAGATTGTATTATAAAATATATTGCATTAATGATAATTACTCTTGATTTGAAAGAAAAACTTTCAATAGACGATCTAAGAGAGAAATACATTGAATGCATAAGAAAATCCAAGATAAATGGTACCATAAGAAGTCAAGCAATAAAAGCAATTGAAAATTTTAAAATTGAAGATTATGAGCAATATAAATCTACAGAATTATTGTATGCTGGTATTAAAGGTTTTAATTTAAGAGTAATGATTGA
>JAEOUJ010000368.1 GCA_016839405.1 Candidatus Gerdarchaeota archaeon
AAGAACAATTATCATTTTTAATTCAAGGTGGCATGGGATTATATACTTCAGCATCTGTTCTTGCTATAGGTGCTAAAGGAATTGTTCTTGACACACAATTGTACTTAACAAGTGATTGCCCTCTAGATGATGAAATTAAAGAATTTATAAAGAAAATTGATGCAACAGATACAAAAATTATTGGTGCTACAACAGAATATAAGTATCGGGTTTTTGCTAAATTAGGAACTAGAATTGTTAAAGATATCATTAAAAAAGAAAATGAATGGTTAAATAAACCACAGGAAGAAAGAAATAATCTTCTAAGAAATGAAATAAATTCTAACAAATCAATCTATGATGGAAATAATGTTTCAGCTAATTTAATTCCAATGGGCCAAGATATTGCTTTTGCTAGAGAATTTGCAAATCGTTTTTCTTCAGTCAAAGAGATTGTGAATTATTTATTTGATCAGATTTGTAATCAAATAGAATTGACCAAAAATAATTTTCCAATAAAAGAAAAAAATGAAACAGCCCAATATTTGGGAACAAAATATCCAATAGTACAAGGACCTATGGCAAATATTTCTGAAAATCCACAATTTGCTAAAGAAATATCAAATAGCGGTGCATTGCCTTTTTTGGCCTTAGGTTCACTATTCAAAACTCAAACAAGGAATTTAATTATAGAAACTAAAAAGATTCTACAAAAACAACCTTTTGGTTGTGGAATAATTGGTTTAGAAGCTAATAGTAATAGAAGAGATGAACATTTTACTATAATCAAAGAATTAAAACCAGATTTTGCAGTTATCGCTGCTGGAACAATTGATCAAGCAATTAAAGTAAAAGAAATGGGTATCAAAACATTTCTACACACACCTTCTCCTGCTATTTTTAAAGAAGCAATTAATTCTGGAATTAATCATTTAGTTTTAGAAGGTATGGAATGTGGTGGTCATATAGGAATATTAACAAGTTTTGTACTGTGGGAATTAGCATTATATGAAATTGACAAAATGAAAAAAACATTACTAAATGAGGGGAAGAGAATCTATATTGCTTTTGCTGGAGGAATTGCTGATTCAATTTCAGCAGCTATGGTTTCGGTTGTTGCATCAGCATTTCCAGATGTGGTATCAGCTATATTATGGGTTGGTTCAGCATATATTTTTACAAAAGAAATTTTGAAAACAAAAGCAATTAAACCACTCTATCAAAAACTAGCTCTTAAAGCAAAAGAAACTGTTATTTTAGGTGAAACAGTAAACACAAGAGCTCGTTCAATACCAACACCATGTGCAAAAATAATTGTTGATAAGGAAATCGAAAGATTAGAAAAAGGTGTTTCTTTAAAAGATAGAAAACATCTTTATGAAAAGGATAATCTTGGTGCAACAAGAATTGCTGCTTTAGGTGAAATTTGGAATCCGGATGGAGAAGATGATAAACCAAATCGCTTTATGCCTGTTGATGAAGATATACAATATCAGAAAGGAAATTACCTCATTGGCCAAGTTGTCTCTAATTTTGAATCAGATTTAACCATTAGTGCATTGCATAATCAATTGATTAAGGAATCTGAAAAAATCATTAATCAAAGTGAAATAAACTTAAAACATGAACAAATAATTAAAGAACAATTCGAGGAAAAAGAAGAGATAGTTTCATCAATTATTCAAGGGGAATCAATAGCTGTTATTGGTTTAGGTTGTATATTACCAGATGCTTCAAATATAAGCACATTTTGGCAAAATATTCTAAACAAGAAATATTCAATAAGAGAAATATCTGAAAAACGATGGGGAGATAAAGTAGAGCTATTTTATAATTCAGACAAAAATATTCCAGATAAAACTTATTCTAAAATTGCTGCTTTTATAGATGATTTTGAATTTAATTCGCTTGAGTTTAAGATACCTCCTCACGTGGCTAAAATAATTGGAAATGCTCAAAAATTAGCTTTAGTTGCTGCAAAAGAAGCCTTATCCGATGCGAATTTACTTGGTAAGAACATTGACAACAGCAGAACTGCAGTTATCGTAGGTAATGCAATGGGTGATGAAAATAGAATAAAACATACCCGTAGAATTTACTTGCCAGAAGTATTATCTACAATAGAAAATAGCTCTAATTTTAAAACATTAGATGAACGAAATTGGAAGAAAATTAAAAATGATGTAATAGATGAATATGAAAGAAAATTAAATCCTATTACAGAAGATTCAATGCCAGGTGAACTTTCAAATATAATTGCTGGTAGAATTGCTAACACTTTCAATTTACGTGGTAAAAATATGACAACTGATGCTGCTTGTGCTTCAAGTCTTGCAGCTTTAAATGTTGCAGTTAAGGGATTATTAGATAAAGAATATGATATTGCTTTATGTGGTGGATCAGATTGTTCTTTAGATCCAACAACATTTGTAAAATTCTCTAAAATAGGTGCATTATCTTCTGAAGGATCATTTCCATTTGATGAACGAGCTAATGGTTTTGTAATGGGAGAAGGAGCAGGATTTGTAGTTTTAAAACGATTATCAGAAGCAGAAAAGAATGGAGATAAAATATATGCTGTAATAAGAGGTTTGGGTTCATCATCAGATGGTAAAGGTAAAGGAATTACTGCACCTAATCCATCCGGACAAAAATTAGCTATTCAAAGAGCATTGGATCAATCAAGAATTAATTTTTCAGAAATACAATTAATAGAAGCTCATGGAACTAGCACAACAGTTGGTGATGTTGTTGAATTACAAGTTCTTAATGAATTGGCTAAAAATGATTCTAGTAAATCTTCTATAGCAATAGGATCAATAAAAAGTCAAATTGGTCATTTAAAGAGCGCTGCTGGAATTGCTTCTTTAATTAAAGTAATTTTAGCATTACATCACAAAAAATTACCACCATCAATTAATTTTGAAAAACCAAATCCTAATATTGATTGGGATAATTCGCCTTTTTATGTTAATATTGACACTAAGGAATGGAAAAAACCAATATCTAAAACAAGAAAAGCTGGTGTTTCATCTTTTGGTTTTGGAGGTACAAATTATCATGCAATAATAGAGGAATATATACCAGAAGAAACAATAGGTGTTTTACCTGTTTTATTAACACCAGAGGAGCTTGCTAAATTATCTGTTAAATCCCATACATCAATAGGTTTAGGAGATAGTTTAATAGATTATGAACCGGTTTTTGATGTTGATTCTTGGGTAAAATATTTGGAACAAAATTCGATTCTAGAAACAGAAGCAATTTTCATTGGTTCTAACACAATTAGTAAATTTAAAGATGAAATTCAGAATCTACAAAAACGAATTCCTATTAGTAGTTTTTCTGATAATGGTCAAGGTTTACGTGTAAGGGACTTTGCTAAGGAATTAAATATATCTTTGAAAAAATCTTACCGTATAGGAGTAACATGTAGATCTTTTGATAATCTAAAAGAAATTTTACCTGATGTTCTATCTGGATTGGAAAACAAAAGCAAAAGAGCTTTATTAAAAAATAAAGGAATTTTCTATAGTGATGATCACAAACTTGGTAAAATCGCTTTTCTCTTTCCAGGGCAAGGTAGTCAATATATTCGAATGGGTAAAGAGCTCTGGGAAAAATACGAAGTTGTAAGAGAGACTTTTAGAGAAGGCGATGAAATAACTCAAAAATTAATGGGATTCAAAATTTCTGATGCAATTTTTGCCATTGGTAAGGACGATAAAGAAGCAACAGAAATGCTAAAACAAACTGAGATAACCCAACCAGCAATTTTTGTTGTTAATATAGCAATGTTTAGGTTATTAATGAAAATGGGTATAAAACCTGATTATGTTGCTGGTCATTCATTAGGAGAATATGCTGCATTAGTTGCTTCAGGAATATTAAGTATGAAAGATTCACTTTCTGCAGTTGTTCCTAGAGGTAAAGCAATGGCAAAATTTGATTCAAAAGATAAAGGAATAATGGCTTCAATTGGTGCTGATTATAAGACTGTTGAAAAGGTTCTCGAGAAAACAGATGGTTATGTTATTGCTGCTAATAAGAATTCATCAAATCAAACAGTGATTTCAGGTGCTACACAAGCAGTAAAAGAAGCTATGAAAGTTTTCACCGATTTGGGCATAGAAGCAATACCTCTTCCAGTTTCAGCTGCTTTCCATTCAAAGATTGTTGCTCCAGCTATCGATTCATTAAGAGAGTCGCTTGAAAAATTAACCTATAATAAACCAGAAATTGCTATCACTAGTAATGTTACAGGAGAAATTTATCCTACAAAACGAGAAGAAATAATTGAATTATTATGCGAACAAATTTCATCACCAGTTGAATGGATAAAGCAAATAACAAAAATGTATGAGGAAGATAATGTTAGGACTTTTGTTGAAATTGGTCCAAAATATGTTCTTACAAGTTTTACAAAGGGAATTTTAGAAGATAAGGATGATTATATAGCTTTAGCTACAAACCATCCAAAGAAGGGAGCTATGCAGCATCTAAATGAAGTTATTGCAGCATTAGGTGCCTATGGCTACAATTTAGAATTCCCGGATTTAAGTGATGATACATTTTATTCAAAAGATTTTATTGAACCCGCTAAAAGATTCTATCAAAAGAAAAGAGTTCAAAAAGAAATTCCAAAAACAGAAAAACAAACCTTAACTTCAATCTCTATTCAAAAATCTCCTCTAGATGAAATAGTAAGTGATGAGCTTAGAGAAATTATTCTAGAAGATGATTTTAAAGAATATTTAAAACTACAAGCTCCAGCAATATCAGCTTTCTTGAAAATTGGTTATGAAACATACATGCAAACCTTTGGTAAAGAAATAAGAAAAACAAAGAAAATAGTAAAACCTGATTTAATCTCAGAGAAAATAGGTGTTACAGGTATATCCATTGGTTTACCTGGAAAGTCTCGAGATGTTTTTGATCCAAATAATTTTGATGATATTCTAGCAGGTGAAAATTTCATTGAAAAAATACCTGCAGAATTTCGAGAAAAAATGGTTGATAAAAATATCGTTAGACTAGTCAAGGATGCTGTTAAAGGTGCACAATTTCAATCGATAACAGATGTTAGTGAAGTGATAAAACTTGCAGCGCAAAAGGGGCATTTCGATTTAGCTAAAGATTATGGTGTTGATGTAGGTTTTACAGAGATATTAGATATAACATTTCAATTAGCATTTGCTGCAGGTATTGAAGCTTTAAGAGATGCAGGAATTCCATTAACACCTCTCAAATTTAAGACATCAGTTGGAAAAGAAATAACAAAGGGTTGGGCTTTACCAGAACCGCTCAGAGATGAAACAGGTATAGTGTTTGCATCAGCATTTCCAGCTTATTCTAATTTGATATCTATTCTTTCTGATTATTTATCAGATAAATATGCAAATAAAAACAAAGAGGAAGTTCTATTCCTTTTTGATCAATTAATCAATCAAATTAAAGATAAAGATGCAAAACAAAAAATCCAACAGTGGTTCGATGAGAATAAAACACAACTTAATCTTGAGAAGGAGTCACAATTTGAATTTAGTAGGAAATTCTTATTTGAAATTTTATCAATGGGTCATTCACAATTTGCACAATTCATTAGAGCACGCGGACCAAATACACAAATAAATGCAGCATGTTCGTCAACAACCCAAGCTATAGCAATTGGAGAAGATTGGATCAAAACTGGAAGATGTAAACGGGTTATTATTATTGCTGCTGATGATGTTACAAACGAACAAATGCTTGAATGGATAGCTTCTGGTTTTCTAGCTGTTGGTGCAGCTACTACGAAAG
>JAEOUJ010000369.1 GCA_016839405.1 Candidatus Gerdarchaeota archaeon
ACTAGTTCCTATTGCTTTTAATGTACAATAATATAAGCGCCATTCTTCACCAACATATATCTCTGGCCCCCAATCCCAAAAACCAAATGTAGTTAATGGTTGTATTTTTGTGCCAAATTTGGTTGCTTTTGCCCAAAAAGTAAGGTAATAATTTTCATCTTTTGTTAATGAATTAAGTTGTTGAGTTAGGTTTAAACTATTAATTCCTCCTGAATCTTTACTAGTAACTGTTATTTTAACTGATGAAGACCCTTCAACTTTATTGTTAAAGTCTATTTCTGCATTAGCTGACCAACCAATTGGAATATTAAAATTCCAATTATTTAGATTTGATTCAAAACCACCATTCAATAATAAATTCAAACTATCAGGAAGATTTTGTCCAACATTCCAATAAGTTTGGAGATTGCTAATGGTACCATATTTATCTTGCAACCAATTATTCCAGAGAATATCTAATTGCTCAAGATAATACGGATGGATATCAGATGAATTTGGAACATCACCATCTCGAACATGCTCAAAAATATAATCGTTAACATAACCAAGAAACATACTATTTTCATTTGTAATTTCAATTAAAGCAATAGCAGGGTCATTAACATAATGAAAACCAGTATATGGATTTAAATGTGTTAGCAAATTTTCAGCAAATTCTTGTTGCAAATCAATAAATGTTTGATTGAATATTGTTATGAATTTTCCATGACTGTTTACCCATCCACCAGCAGCTTGTGGTATCCATTCATACCTCCCATCAGGATTACCTCCTATTACGTTATCTCCCTCTTTAAATCCTCTTTCAGCGTGTAAATCAATTAAAATATGAATACCATTCTGTTTTAATTGATAAATGAAATAATCAAATCGATCTAGTTTTTCAGGATCTATATGTCTAGAATCATTTGGAAAATCTTTTGAAAAAATATTCCCTCGTTCAACATGCTCTGTATCAAATTTATGGAATCGAACAAGATTAAATCCAAATTTCGCCAAACGATTGGCTATAATCTCAGCGTCATCATAATCTGGAAAACAACCTCCCCAACAGATATTTGTTCCCCAAAATTTTGCTCTAGAATTATCTTCTTGAAAATAAAAATGACCATCATTACCTACTTCCAAATATCCTTTTTCACCTGCAAATTCTGGTAACAAATAACGATTATCTAGAGCTGAAGGAGTTCCATCATTCCAGGGTAAACTATATGCTATCCAATCATCTTCTGTTTGTATGGAAATAAGTTTATCATTAGTGAGAAATTCATTATTCAAGCTATAAGTGTTTATTGTAGTTATCCTAAAGATCGGTAGAAATGATGTTTGCAATACTATTAAAATAATACATAAACAAAGGAATGATTTTCTATTCATATGCGTACCCTCCAATCAATGATGAATAGATATTTATTATATTTGAATTTTTCAATCACCAATTTAAAGATAATTGATTATACATAATTCATATTGGAATGCTTCCCAAATTTTTATTCCTTCTTGTATAAGCATTTCAAACAATTATCGATCATCATACCCTAGTGCACCCAATTCTTTATCATGATAATCTCTATACAATGGATTTTCTGTTTCACCCCAATCGCATCTTTTGAATATTAGTTTCATCCTATAACAAATAATAATTCTAAATAAATTTACTTTTTTTTACTTCACCTATTGGTTTTGAAAATTGTTTTTTCTTCTTATTTTGTTTTTCGCATAATTATTTGCTAGATTTGTTATCATTTCTACAGATATTCAAATTTGATTTTTAATCATAAAGTTCAAATTTCCAATAAAAATTAGATTGAGCAATCAACTATTGAATATATATGATGATATATCATGCTCACACTACCTTGGTATATTGTTTTTTCTCTAATTATTATTGCCATATTAAGCTGTACTATAGGTGCTATTGCTGGTTTTGCTGGTGGTGTTCTCATGTTGCCAATTTTTGCCTTAATATTAGTTAATTATGGATTTGATTTGGTTGTTATTATAGGTAGTAATGCAGCAGGTACTATTTTTACTGGATTAATTTCCACAATAATGAATATCAATAAAAAGGAAATTAATTGGCTTCTAGGATTTGTGTTTGTTATACCAATATTTGCAGGTAATTTTCTTGGAGCGTATATTACAACATTAATAAATGAAAATTCAATAGCAACTGTTTTTTCTATTATAATTATTTTTTTAGCGATTTTAATGATTATAAAATGGTATAATCAAAAAATGAAACAGAATTCAATTATAGATACAACTTTAGAGCTAAATAACTCAAACAATAAAACAACTAGTTTTTTTGAAAAAATCAACTCATTTTTGCCTACTTTGAAAATTAGAATTAAAGATGAAATCTACTTAATTAATTTTGTAATCCTCACATTTCTTGGATTTACTATTGGAACGGTGTCTGGGATTGTAGGTTTAGGTTGTGGTTGGGCTGTACCACCAATTTTAATTTTATTATATAATATACCTCCACAAATAGCTATTTCCACAGCATTATTTATGACCACTTTATCACTAACAGCTAATGGGATTATTCACATAGTTTATAGTCATTTTAATATATGGATTTGGTTAATAGTGGCTATTGGAAGCATTATTGGCGGATTCATTGGTGTTTTTCTAAAAAGGAAATTTAAAGCAAGAAATCTTATTCTTTTCATTTCAATTATTATGGTTATTATTTCAATTTTAATGCTAATAAAAACATGGACGGATTACTTCTAATGTTGTATTTTTAAATAAAGTTGAATCTATTTTTTTTAGAAATAAAAAATAGGAAAAAGAATTATTGGATTAAATTTCATATTTTGCTAGCCAAATATTTCCATTTTCAATTTCATCAGATAGAAACCCACTAACATAAATGTAATTTCCTGATCCTTTTATTAAACCATAGCCTGTATCGTAAGCATTACTCCAATGGTTTACTGTTGTATAATTGATTAGTTCAAATTCTCTGCTAAATTTCGCTAATAAAGCATTAGATCCTCCTACAATTTCTGTATAAACGCCTGCTAGGTAAAGGTAACCATTATCACTTAGGAAAATACTATAAGCTACATCTTCTCCATTTGCTGGACCATCAAATGTTTCATTCTTCAATAGGTTAAAACCAGTTGTGTATTTAGCCAGCCAAATATTGTATCCTTGTGCTGGTTCCGTCATAGTTCCTGTAAAATAAATTGTATCAGTTCCGTCAATATAAAGTCCATATCCTTTATCTTCTCCTGTAGTTGGTCCTGCAATTATTGTTTGGTTAACAAAATTCAAGTCACTATCAAATTTACCTAACCAAATATCGTAATTTGTTCCAGGTTGACTCATTGAACCACTAACATAAAGATAACCTGAATTATCAAAAGCAAGAAATCTTCCTTTATCCGTGCTACTGGATGGTCCATCTAACATAATTGATTCCAATAAAACTAAATCATTGTCATATTTAGCTATATAAATATCATATCCAGTAGCAGTATTTGTAACAGTTCCTGCAATGTATACATTTCCATCTTGATCCAGTATTAAACCATATCCTTCATCTGTGTCATCAATTGGTCCATTAATTGATATATTTTTTATTAAATTAAGTTCCAAATCATATTTCGCTAGCCATATATTGTGTTTTTCTGAAATTTCTGAAATATATCCAACTATGAATAAATTACCATTTCCATCCAAATCCATTGTATAACCTGCATCATTTCCATTATCTGATCCATTTACTGTTATATTCTTTTTCAGTACTAAATTAGAATCATACTTTGCTATCCATATGTCAGTACTATCACCTGGTGCTGCTATAAAACCTGTTGCAAAGAGATCATCATTCGAAGAATCATAAACCATACCAATGGCTAAATCAGACAGGTTTAAACCCCCATCTACATTAATCTCATTAACTAAACTAAATGGAGGTGCTTCTTGCTTTAAATAACGATTTAAAACAACCGCTATAATTATTGCTAATATAAAAATCACAATTACCAATATCACTATTGTTGAACGTTTAATTTCGCCTTTTTTATTCCTGATTCTATTAATCTTCATGATTAATATCATCTCCCTCAATTTAGATTCTCTATTCTAGCATATTTAGATTTTGTAGTTGCACAGTTTTTTCCTTATATCTTGATATTAATCAAAAAAACCATTTTTTTCGATGTTTTATAGTAATAAACAATTTTATTCCATTATTTTTTTCAAATTTTCTCCTTCTTCTTTCATGTGATTTATTAATAGTTCTTTTTGCTTCTTAGCTATAAGGGATAGCAATTTTCCAAAACGAAAATCTTGTATTGCTATAAATAGCGCATTTTTCCCTTTTGGTTCAAAAATTAACTCACCTTTTTTTATTATAAGATTTAAAGGGAATAGCATTTTGTATTTAATTATTCTATTAGGTACCATTTCCGTTGTTTTGAATTTCATTTTGTGAACTTTACCATGTAGATATTCTTCACTATAAAGAATTGATCCTACTTCAAAGGGATTGCCTTTAAGCCAAATAGCTTTGATATGATCTTGATGCCAGTTACAATAATTTTCAGATAAATTTAGAAACCATTGAAAAATTTTTTCTGGGGTTGCCCTAATTTCTATAGTATCCTTTAATTCCATTATTTAATCCCGTAAACATTTTTTTCTCAATTTTTTAATAAATAACGTTATTTGCTCAAATCGTTTTTTAACACTTGAATTTTTTTAATTTTTTAGATTAAAATGTGAAGAATCCTGTTCTTTTTAGTGTTTCATAGCAATCTTTTATTTCTTCTTCATCAAAAGAACCATCCCAGTTTTTGAAATAATTATCTAAGTATCCTTTTGCTCCTGCTTTTTCATAATCTTCTTTTGTTCTTGTTGTAAAATGATTATTTGGATCATCACATTCATTTATTACTTCATCAATTTCTTCAGTTGTTAATCTTTGATATTTGCCATAGTGAATTACACCCTTTCGCACTCGCCCAATCAAATGTTTTGGATCTTCATCTGGATATCCTAAACAAACACCTATAATTGGAAAACAATTTTTCTCAGGTAAATTGAGTTGTTCATAAATCTGTTTCAATTCCTTTCTAAAAGGACTTGATGTAACT
>JAEOUJ010000370.1 GCA_016839405.1 Candidatus Gerdarchaeota archaeon
CGAAAGCGGTATTGTTTTAGGAGTGTCAATTAGCACTATAGGTATTGTTTTAACTTTCGCTGTATTGCTTTCTCGTAAGGCAAAGAAGAAATAGAAGAAAAAATCCATAAGGATTTCTTCTCTTTTTCATTTAATTAACCAAAACTTATCTTGTCTTGGAATTAAGAATCTACAACCATCTTTTATTACGACGATATCTTCTTCTAATGATACATAACCATAATTTTTAGTTTTCACATTTAATTCCAATGTAAAAATCATATTCTCTTCGACTATTCCTTTTGGGACATCTCTATATCTTTCCCACAAAGGTCCTAATAGCACTCCACCATCATGTGTTCGTGTTCCTACTTGATGTCCTAATGCATGGTCATACTCTTCATAACCCCTTTCCAATACATAATCTCGAGCAATTTTATCCACCTCAAATCCTTTAACGCCTGGTTTGATAAATTCTGCAGCTCGAGTAATTGCTCCATGAACAGTCTCGAAAGCATGTAATAGCTCTTCGGGTATTTCTTTTTCTTCTCCAAAGAAATACATTCTTTGTATATCAGAGCAATATCCATGTAATTTAATGCCAAAATCGAAATGAACTGTATGACCCTTTTTAACTTCTATATCTGGTTGAGGTCCTGCATGACCAATTTCTTTATTCGGTCCTGCATCCACTGCTGGACAAGAATTTCTTTGCCAAGATTCTATTACTTCTAATCGATCCATTTCATTATGAAACATTTCTTGAATTTCTACTTCATTCATACCTATTTTTATCTTAGCAGTTATTTTTTCATAAATTTCTTTTGTTAATTCACATGCTTTAGTTACTAAATCGATTTCAGTTTGTGATTTGTGTCCACGCAATTTTTGAACAATTGATAATGCACTAATGAATTTTTCTTGATGTTCTTCTAATATCTCAGAAAGAATCATATACATTCCATAGGTTAAGCCATCTGATGTAACATCATCTTTTGAATAATTAAGGGCTATTTTCTTAGGTTTTATGCTATCAATAAAATCCTTCAATGGTTTTGAAATTCCTTCCTTATAGCCTATTACTTCATCCCAAATTCCCTTATTCTCCTCATTTATCACATCATAATTACCTACCACAGCTGTTTTTGTAAATTTCTCATCTTGTAATGAAAAAATGAAAGCTGATTGCCAAACGATATCACCAATTACAACTAATTCCATTACTGGATCAGGTATTGCTGCTGTTGAACGTACAAAAACAATCCAACAATCGATCCCACATTCTTCCATAATAGTTTGTAATTGTTCATGCTTTTCTTTTGCAATCTTTAAATGTAAATCTCTAGGGATTTTTGATTCACTCATTTGAACTCACAACGAATTTATTATTTTACAACTTGAAAAGCATTAAACAATAAATTAATTTTGATAGGTTTTCATCTTTTTTTGTAGCGGGACAAAATTTTTAAATTTTCAAGACAAAATATAATGGGTTTTATTAGGGAGAAAAGAAAAAGAAGATGAACATCTTCAACCAGAAGATACAAGGATTTTACCTTGTTCTTCTTTTTCTTTGTTGGTGTTTTTAAAAGTAGGTTTGAATTATAGTACGAGAAGTGAGGTATATTTTCCCTATTATCCTCGTTTCTCCCTCTCCCTCCCATATAATCCCTTATTTCCTTTCTTATGGCGGGGTTTTCCCCGTCATATCCAATTTATTAACCTAAGAAATATCATTAAGATTTGAAAATTATTTAAGAAAAAGAAGAAAAGAAGAATCCTCAGAAAGAGGATTTTTTTAAAAATTAATCAAATTTCATACCACAAGCAGAGCAGAATTTCTCGCCTTCGTCGATTTTGTCACCACAATTGGTACAAAATTGGAGAGCTTTCCTGGGTTTAACACCCATTTGAGTTCCACATGCTGGACAGAATTTTGCTGCTGGTGAAGTATGACCACCACATTTTGGACAGGTAATAACTGCTCTATCTTCTGGAGTATCAGATTTTTTAGCTTTCTCAGCTTGTTTCATAAGCTCAGGCATAAGAACCATTCCAGCTCCAAAACCCGCACCAGGTGATTTGCCTAAATGCTCACTAGATTTTTCAACAGTCTTCAAAGTAATAATCTTATCAGCTGAAACACCGGATTGCATCCAGAATAATCGATCACGATATTCAGGAGTTGTATCGACTCCAAGATATTTCAAATCAATTAGTCGGATACCCCATCTATTTAAATCAGGCAGGATATTCTTTTCAATTTCTTCGCTAACTTCATTCAATTCGCGCATTACTTGAATCAATTGGAAATGAGATAATTGATCAATAGAAGTTTGAACGAAGAAACCTCGTAAGTATTCGCTAGCTGCTTGAGTATTGTAAATACTTTGATTACCAACAATTTCCATAACAAAAGCACTTGGGTCAGTTACTTCCCAATAATATTCGCCATGGAATTGTAATGGAGCTAAATCCATAGTTTGGCTTCTTCCACCGAATTTTCCTTTGAAATCACTTGTGCTGACAAAAATAACTTCAGCGTTGAAAGGTTCGCGATCAAAACCAACAATTCTTGATAAGAATTTAGTAATTAGAGGAAGATTCTTTGTTTTGATGAAGTGTCTTCCAGGAGGAAGGACATCGAAAGCCTTGCCTTCTTTAAATAACACTGCAGCTTGATTCTGCTTTACTATTATCTGACTACCCCATTGAATTCGATCATCTGGGTGTCGATAAACTATATCTCCGGGCCTTGCGCCCATCCATTCGTATACCTCTGGCATACCATTTACACCTTTTTTTGTAAAATTACGTAATTTTTTACCATTATAATGGTAATACTGAGTTTATTCATTCCTATTTAATATAAAAATTATTGCTTTGGGAATGTTCTTTATTTTATTAAATTAAAAACCACAATAGAAAACTTTAAACTTAAAGGTTAATGTAATTTGATTCACAAATAAACTAAAAAATAAACAATTTTCTCGAGTGTGGAGAGTTTTTGTCACGATATGATCGTCAAATGCGCATTGATGGCTGGAATCAAGAAGAACTAAACAAATCAACTGCTCTTATTGCAGGTATTGGTGCCCTAGGTTCCTTTATTGCTACAAATCTAGCTCTCTCAGGTGTTGGAAAATTAATTTTAGTTGATATGGATACTGTTGAGTTAACTAATTTAAATCGTCAATTGTTATTTCGTAAACGTGATATTCGAAAATATAAATCAGAAGTTGCTGCAAAACACCTTCGTAAATTAAATCCTGATATTGAAATAATTTCTCTCCCTAGAAAAATAGAAAATATTAAGCGTTCCTATTATCAAATGAGTGATGTTATTATTGCAGGTCTTGATACTTTTGATGTTCGTAGATGGTTAAATTCATTAGCTGTTGATCTTAAAAAACCATTAATTTCAGGTGGTATGTTTGGTTTAATGGGACAAGTTCAACGTATTATTCCTTACGAAACTCCTTGCTTTGAATGCCAACCTCTTATCCCTCAAGAAAAATTAAGCCAAGCTTGTAGCCCTTTAGGTGAGAAACGCAAACACATGGATAAAAAGCCTGTTGCACCTATGCCAGCAGTTGCTACTTTATCTATGATCATTGGTGGTATTATGAGTCAAGAAGCACTTAAACTTCTCATGAAACTTGGTGCTCCTCTAGATAATTACTTGTTTTATGATGGTTTCACTAATACAACAACAATAGTTAAACTTGAAAGAAAATTCAATTGCCCTGTTTGTGGTGGTTTTTATGATTTAGAAGAAGCAACCTTCACAATTGAAGATGGTGAAAAAATCAGTGATATTATTACACGCGTAGCTTATGCTTTTGGTTTAGCAGCGCCTAAAATTATGTTACGTGGTATTATTCTTGATAATGATATGATTATTAATAAAAAGAATTTGAAATCTGGGAGTAAATTATTTGTTATGGATGAACGATTGGCTAAACCACTCAAACTTCTTGTTCAAAAACACAAAGATTAATCTTGATTTCTTTAGAAGCATATATATACCAAAACTCATTAATTCCTTTTTCAATATAATTATATAGTATAATTAAGCAGCCTAGGAACGAAATTATATGGCAATAGATCAGAGAGAAATTTTCTATCAAGAAGTTACTCAAATTCTTGAGCAATCTCATTTTGATTTATCTACCCCACTTTTAGGTTGTGGTGGTTGTGTTGATCTAGTTGCTAAAAGACAAACACTTCTAGTATTAATTAAACTCTTATTGAATATTGATAGTTTTCGTGAAGAACAGGCTTTTGAGTTAAATAAATTAGCATCAATGCTTAACGGATTTCCTTTGATTGTAGGGCAAAAAATTCGTAAAAATGTTGATATCGAAGATGGAGTAGTTTATAAACGATATGAAATACCTACTGTTTCTGTAGAAACCTTACGTGATCTTATGCTAAATAATCTTCCACCAATGGTTTTTGCGCATCGTGGTGGCTATAAAGTAAGATTTGATGGTGATTTACTTAAGAAAAAACGATTGGAACAAGAACTTAGTTTAAGTGATCTTGAACATATAACAGACATTCACATATCAAAAACAACAATTTATGAATATGAAAAAGGAACAGTTTTTGCTGATCCAGGCATTGCAATAAAACTTGAGGAATTTTTCAAAGAGCAATTTATATTTGCAATTAATTTATTCAAGGAATTTGAGCAAATTGGTTCAATTAGAACACCTAGTTCCTTCAACAATGCTCCAAAAAGTGATCTTGAACAGGATGTTAAGAGGCATTTTGATGGTATTGGTTTTACAGATCAATTATGGACAAAGAAAATGCCAATCCGTGTTTTAGCTAAAGAACCAAAGAAAGATGAGAAAAAACCTTCAACAACTATTACGGGCATATCTGAACAAGCTTCCGCTGAAGATGTTGGTAAAAAAGCTGAAGCTGCTTGTAATATATCAAAAATAGCTGAGGTAAAACCATTAATTATACTTGGAAATGAATTAGATACAATAACTATTAATGGTGTGCCAATTATCACAATAGCTGAATTATTAAGAAAAGCAAAGAAAAAAGAGTCTTGAGTCATTTATCGGAAAAATAACGGTCCAAATTTTGCTGTTGATATTTCTCAATTATTTTATAAGTAGTTTCCCAGTTCATTCTAACAATTTTAGGAAATGATTTATGTTTTGCATAATGTTCTTCAAGAAATTTATTTGTTTTAGGATCATTTGGATATCCACTTCCAAAATCAGTTCCAAATTCTAAATGATATTGTTCAATTATTTGGTCTCGAATCACTTTCGCTAAAATAGATGCTGCTGAAACAATTGGATATTTTAGATCAGCACCATGTTCAGCAATGATTTTTGTATTGCAATTTTCCTCTAAAATTCTTTGAAATCTTTTTGCATTAACATCACAAGCATCTACATATACATCTGAATGGTGTTTTATTGAGTGAATTATTGAAATAATAATTGCAGTAGTAATTTGATTCAAATTAATTCCTTGTTTTTGTTTCAAATCAATATCTTTTGCTTTTATGATTTCGATTTTTTGATCGATTGCTCTTGTCGTAATTTCATTAAAAAGACTTTCCCTTTTCTTTTTTGTTAATAACTTTGAATCTGTTAAACCTTCTTTTACTAGGTAGTCAATATCCTCTTTTGATAGTATTACACC
>JAEOUJ010000371.1 GCA_016839405.1 Candidatus Gerdarchaeota archaeon
ATTCTTTGAATTTTATCGCCAAATGTTTAATGGAAGGTATGGATTTGGGGGAGATTTCGATTATTTTGGTTTGCATTTGTGGTTTTTGCTGATGCTTCTAATTATTTCATTAATCACCTTACCTGGAACAGCCTATTTTAGTAAAGATAAGAATCTTATAAGACTTGAAAAATTTACAAATTTCTTGAATAAACCAGGAGTAATTTTTCTATTCCCAATTCCAATTATAATATTTGAATTAATTAATGCCTTAACCGGGGAGCATATCTTTGTTTTTGGTGCTTGGACTGTTATATCATACCTAATTTATTTCATATATGGCTATTTAATAGCTACAAACATTAAATTCAAAAAAACAATTGAAAAACATGCAATCCCAGCATTAATTGTTTTTATAATCTCTGGTGTTTTTTTGTTCTTTCTTCCAGGTTTAAATATTAATGAAGACATAAAGGGTTTTATCTTTCTATTTATAGCAATTTATTATAGTTGGAGTGTTTTAATTTCTCTCTTCGCTCTTGGTAGTAAGTTTTTAAATCATAATAATAAAGCTAGAAAATTCTTAAATGAACTTGTTATGCCTTTTTATGTTATTCATCAAACCATTATTGTAGTAATAGGTTACTTCATTGTTCAACTGAATATGCATTTTTTTGCTAAATACTTGATTATAATCTTAACATCATTTACTGCATGTATTATTCTCCTTATACCTATAAAATACCTTAATCCTTTACGAGTTATTTTTGGTATGAGATGGAAGAAGGGATTATTAAAAAGAACTAAAGAAAAAGAAGAGGATGTAGTCATATTACAAGAAGAAGAAAAAACAACCTCGAATAACTAAAATTGAATAATTTGTTCCTTATTTCATTAAAGATATTTCTTAAAGAAATTTAACATTGGCTCAGGAGTATGATTAAACCAATCATAAGATTCAAGTCTTTTCTTAGTACCTTTAATCCAGTACATCTCCTTTTCAACTTGTAATTCAATGTAATACTCTTTTATCCAATCAAGATTAGCCCAAGGATCTCCTTCAGCTTGTACTAAAAGAGTTGGAACAGTAATGTCTTTTACATGTTGCAAACAAGAAGATGATAGATCTACACCACCACGTTTCATATTGTACTCATTTGCTCTTTGAGTCATTTTATCTGAGAATCCATAACCCTTAATGAAATCAGTAATAACTATAGGTTGATTTGCTATGAGAGCTTTAATATTTTTAAAGTTCTGAAGGCCATTTTCAATACCATAAGCATTTGTGGTTGAGACTGCACTCATACAAAAGCTGAGAAGACCAATTTTACTTTCTTTGTAATCTTTATGTGTTGCAATGAAATTGACAGCTGCAAGAACATCTTTGTATTCTTCAATTCCACCTGCTATCCAGGGAATTGATCCTTTGTCACTGTTACCATGATTTCTTAAATCATACATTAATACGGTGTACCCTTCATTTATTAGATGTTTAACAGTATTCAGATACTCTATTTTCTTGTTATATGGTCTAAGAATTCCCTTCCCTTTTGGAGTATATCCACTCCTACTGCTTTGAATACCGAAGTGTGAAAAAATCACAATTTTGTCAGTTTTACCTTTTACTAACCATCCTGATAGAGTAACACCATCACTTGCCTTGAAGGTTACATCTTCATAATCCAATCCAAATTCTTTTGGATTACCAAAAACTGGGGAATTTCCAGGAGCTGTAACTGAATCTGCGATAAACTTTCTCAGCATGTTTTATTAATCTCCTCAAAATAATCTACTCATTGAGTATTTTAAGTATTTATTTTAAAATAATTTATCACGATGACTAAATACTAAATGAACCACTTGTAGAAAAATGGCCAATAAATTATTTGGATTTTCTCAAATAAACTGCAATTACTCCTAAAATGAACAAGGCACTTAATCCTGTAATCCATTCAAAAGAAACTCTTTGAGTACTTTTTAAATTTAATAACACTAATTCTAAAATTTCTTGATCTTCTTCTCCTTGGAGTCCTCTTTCATAGAATTCATAGATTTTCATTCTATCCAAATAACCCCATGCCAAATTGTAACTAATTTCAAAAATTCTGTCAAGTTTATAAGGTTCATCAATCTCAAAAATCATTCCTTCCTCATGAAATTCCCAATTAATGATGAAAATGTCAGTTGTTATTTTTACTTCATAGAATCCACTATCATTATTGAATTGATAAATTCCTAGAACATCTATTAAATACTCGAAAAGATTATCTATGCTATCAGTTGAGGAGTCTCTATCAGGAGGTAATAAATAACCAGGAGTACTAGCAGGAGGAGAATGTCTTCCAGGTCCATCTTCCATTTCTTCAAAAGGATCTACAAAATATTGGATAACATATGGTAGATCACCAATAAATTCATCATTTAGGAAATGGTCAGTCCAAGATTGAGTTGTATTTTGCAATGAATCATAATCTGCTAAAGATAATTCATCGGGATCTGTTTTTACGATTAATTTAATCTTATCTCCCTCTTCAACAAAAATACCCTCTTTTATTTCCCATACAAAATCATCTTCCTTTTTAAATTTAGCAACGTCCCATACTAATTCTTCTCCAGGAACAATAAAATCTGAATAAGTATAAGTTGCACCATTATTGATAACTTGATTAAGATTTGCATTACTAATTGTAAAAGATAAAAAGGAAAATATAATCAATGCAAAGAGAATCTTTTGTCTAACACGCATTTTACATCTCATACCATTATAGCTAGATTATTAATATTAGTTATCATCAGATTTTGCTTCTTCAGGTGTAAATAATTTCTTTTATAATTCAATTTCTATACCTTATTCTATTGTGGGAAATCGCAATGGAAAACTATCAAAGTAATGTTGTAATCGTTTATAAACATCTGAAGTCAATCCCACCAACTCTAAAAGTAAGTGATTAATGCTCTTTACTATCAAAATTTATTCTTTAATTGTAGATAGAATGGCTTGAATAATCTTTTTAAATTTTCATAAGTTTGCTCCATTCAGGGATCAGTTAATGAAAAATAAGATAGAGGAAATAACATATCAGATAATTAATTCTGATCCAGATCCAGTTATTAAATTCCTTTTATTACGGGATGTTTTACAGATATCACAACAAGATAACGAGCTAATCAGTGTTGGAAAAAAACTCAATGAAAATAAGTGGGTAAAATTACTGCAAGCTGAGCAATGGGCTGATGGAAGTTGGGGACGGTTCCATTCTCAAGATTTTAAACTTAAACAAAAAATACCTACTACTGAATATGGTGTACGTTATACTAACCAATTCTTTATAATTTTAATCATGTTATCAAAACCTTTCACTTATATTCAATAGTGTAATTAAAGCAATTGTTACCTTTGTTTAGAAAAGTAACCCTTTAGGTTTGAATAATTAATATTGTAAGTTTGGTAGTGAATAAAAAAATTCAAGGGAATTTAATTGTTATTCCCTTTGATAATACTAAAGAATTTTCTTACAATGTTTGATTTCTATCAATTCTAAACCATATTCCCTATACAATTCATCAGTTCCTTCAATTGCATAAGGCACATATAAATGGTTCACAGAAGCATTGCTTTTCTTAATGATTTTCAATAATGATTTAAATAGATCATCAAATTCTTTTTTCATTGATTTGCTTTTTACTTTTACATGATTAATTATGCATAAATCATTTTCTTCTGGAAAAACAAGTACTACCCCATGAGCAATAATTTTCCCACCTTTTCTAATAACAAGATGAGTTGTGTAGCGTTCTCTATCAATTGTTCCAAAAATATACTTAATGAATGAATCATTTACATTAATTTCCTTTAAAAACTCTTCAAGTTCTTGTGGATTGTTTTTATGGTCATATTCTTCAATTGGGAAGTCTGATTTAAAATTCTCAACATCAAATTTATCTAAATCTATCAATGCTCTCCTATATTCATTGCTATATTCAAATTCGAAACCATAATCTTTAACAAAAGATTCCATTTGATCCTTTATTTTACTATTTAATTCAACTCTAGTCCTAAGAATATTGGCACCTTTCTCTTTGAGAACGGATAATGTTTTTTCCATTAACATTTTCTCTATTTCTTTATCTTTACTAGGAATTTTTGGAAATTGCATAGATGCTTCTTTTATCCCATCAATTTCTCTATCAACAGCACTAATAACATAACCAACCATTTCATCGCCTTTAAATGCATAATGTCGAGTTTCAGGCGTAAAATTTTCATTTGATTCGTACATTCGTTTTATTACTGATAATGGTATTTGTCCCGTTGAAACCCAATCTTTTGTTGCTTCATAACCTAACCTTACTTGATCTTCAAGATATTCTTCTTTGTAATTTCTTATTTCAATCAAAATGTTATAACTCCTTAAAAAAGCGTATTGGGTTAAATAAAATACCATTCAAATTTAAATTTAACGATTCAAATGATAATTGAATGATGAATTTTTAAAAATACCATTTTTAAATTTTAAAATGAATTATTTAATTAAAAAAGGATTGAAGGTTAAATTCTATTTACCTTCAAATATTTTTTAGATTATTCTTGATCAGCATCAAATAAACGAACTGCAGGAAAACCATATCCTGGCCATGAATAATGAAGTTGATTAATTTTCCATTTATCATCCACTTTTTTTAGATTAAAAGTACATCTTACTGGCCAATAAAATACTTCTCCTCTTTCATATTGAACTAAAATCATACTTGCATCATGGATTATTTCATAAAGAGCTCTTTTGGTATCCCAATCGGTTTTAGTATATTCCTTTATACGTGCTAAAGAACGTTTTCGACTTGCTTCTGAGCTACGAGATTCATGATCTGTAGCTTTCCTGGTAACTAATCCTAAAACCACAACCCAAGCAAATTGACCTTTAAAATCAATTTCAATATCTGCTTCTTCTATATATAGCTGCAAATTCCATCGATTGTAATAGTCATTAGCATAAATTTCTTTTGCAACGTGAATTCCTTTACGCCATTCGAATTCTCCAGGAAATGTACTAACTGTTCCAATGATGTAGATATCTTCTGTAAAATTTTGGTTAATCCACTCATCCAACTTGTCAATGTTTCGATTTAGATACCAATTTTGATGGTTATGTAAAAACTGAATGATTTCTTTTTGTTCAGCGGAATATTCATTTAAAGGAGCTAATTCTTGGGTATATAATTCTTGATAAGATATTTTTTCCTTAAGAGTGAAGTTATTAGGAATATTGCTAATATCAATTGGTAAATTTTTTTCTTTGATTTCCTTAACCGTTTTAGTTATACGTAATTCTTTCCCTCTAATCATTTGAACAATTTCTTCATAAATAGGAAAACCAAATTTCTCATCCAATTTTTCATGGAATAAATCATCAAAATTAGAAAATTGAAATCTTCTAACTATCGCCATTAATTGATAATAATTCTTGAGATTAAAGGGAACGTTATTTGTTATCCATTGCTTAACAGTTGTGTGATTTATATCATCAGCAACTATTAACAATTCCTCACATTCCCAATTATTGATTTTTTTTGATTGATTTGTTTTGCTTATTTCCCCTTTATCACGAGGATTGTTCTTATATTGTAATCTAGCAACTTTATTCAAACATTGGGGTAAATCTAGAGGAAGTGAAAAATCAGTATAGATCTTTAATTTAGGATTTATGAAAAGTAATTTGTTATCTACTAGATTTACAATAATCCATTTTTTTGTAGTCATTTGAATAAAGAAATTATCGCTTATCCAAAGCTCTTCTTGTTCTTTAGATTCCGGTATTTTTTCATTAAATCTATCATGAGCATGTATATGTGTTTCTAGAAATATATGATAAAATTTTTCATTTTTAATATTCATTTGACTCAAAGAAAACAATATATCGCAATATAAGAACATTTAGAAAAAATTGGAAAATCATAAAATCTAAAGTAATAACTTTTAAAGTAAATGAAATAATTAAATCAATAACAATGCCCGATAAAGAAGTGAAATTTGATTTATATATAAATACCAAGGGACTTCCTTGTCCAATCCCTTCAATGCGTGTTAGATTGAACATACGTAAAGTTCCAATGGGTGGAATACTTAAAGTTAGTTCAGATACTCCACATTCTCAAAATAGTATTCCTAGATTTTGTAGAAACTTTGGGCATAAAATAATTTCTAGAAAGGAATTAGATGATGGAACTGTTATTTATTATATTCAAAGAAAGGGATCGAAATTATAAGTCTAGAACATTTTATTACCATTATAGTTCTTAATAATCTTGCTGAGATATCTTTTTTAATTATCAAGACTTTTTAGTATAACTTATAACTAGCTTAAAGGAGGATTTATTTTGAGCAATAGTAATGATACACGAGTTGAAAAACACCCACTAGAAAAAGTGAGTTTCTTTGGAGTATATTTGAAAGGACAAACGTATCTTAACATTCTTTACATGCTACTATTAATGCCAATAGGAATCGTATTCTTTACTTATGCAGTTACAGTTTTCTCAACAGCACTTGGTTTAATTGTAACTTTTGTAGGAATTTTCTTGTTGTATTTCTTTTTAATCAGTTTACCATATTTAATGATGATTCAAGGATGGTTCATAAAAATAACAACAGGAATAGTATTACCAAAACAAGAAGTTATTTTTGAAGAAAATAGATCATTAATAAAGAAAGCATTTGATGCGTTAAAAAACAAAATTATTTGGAAAACATTGCTTTACTTCCTATTCTTCGTAATGCCACTTGGAATAATTACATTTACAATTACTGTGACATTACTTTCTATAAGTATAAGTTTTGTTTTTGTTTGGCTTTGGCCCCTCATCGAATGGGCTGTAACGGGAACTACCTTACAATTCCCCCCTGCATGGGGTCCTCTACCTGGTCTTAGAATAGCTTGGATAATTGGTATTGCTTTTTTGCCATTTATTGGTGTGCCTTTACTAACAGGCTCTTTACATTTGATTAATCGTTTAGCTGTATGGCATGGTCGATTAGTTGTTAAGATTCTAACACGATAGTCAAAAAACTCATCAATGATTTATCATTGATGTTTCATCTTTTTTTTCTTCTTCAAAACAAATTCTTTTAGCTCGTTTTGTGCATTTTCTAAAAGCTTTGTATGTTTGATTACTAAATTAATATTCAATATAATATCTTCAACTTTTGTTTGAAAGAATAAATTCATCTTTTTATTTTTATTGTAATTTAAATTTAATTTTAGTTCAGATGCTCCACATTCTCAAAATAGTATTCCTAGATTTTGTAGAAACTTTGGGTACAAATTAATATCTAGAAAAGAATTAGATGGTGGAATAGTTATTTATTATATTCAAAGAAAGGGATCGAAATTATAAGCTTAGAAAATTTTATTACCAATATAAGAGTATTTCATGTTTCCAGTTTTTATGAAATTGTTGTGGGATATTTGTTATTAACCCACAAATCCGTACCTCCATGCAAACTTTTAACATCTTTAAAACCTCTTTGAGCTAAAACATCAGCTGCAACTAACGATAATCCTCCACCATAACACATAGTTACCACTTCATCTTCTTTAAAAGTGTCAAGTTGATTTAATTTTTTTAACATTTTCATTATGGGATAGGATTTAGCATTTTTTAAATGACCATATCCGCTATTAAAATATTTAGCCATACGAACATCGATTAAAACTAGTTGTCCGTTAGAATTTAAACGTTCAAATAACTCATCAATAGTAATTTCACCTACAGGCCAATCCCCATTTCTTTTTCTGTATAATATTATTTTAATAAAAGCATTTATGATATATAATAATCTAAATCTTATTTTTCTATTTTTTTTCAATTTAATTACACCAATTTCTAATAATTTTTTAAATAGATTTCATTTATTTGTGATCTATAGTTATTACTACATTACCTTTTTTATGCCCTTTCTCAACATATTTGTGAGCTTCGATAATTTGATCCAATGAATAACGTCTGTCTATATATGATTTTAACTTTCCAGCGTCTATCATTTCTTTAAGGAAATTTAATTTTTCATTTGTTTCAGTTGTAGGATTTTTAGCAGAAATAAAGATTCCTTCTTTCTTTAATGTTTTTTTACCTTTTGAGGTTGAAAGTATACGCACTGCATCAAATACAACATCATAGATTGGACCACTTTTAGTGAAATCCTCTTTTGTATAATCAATTATTTTGTCAGCACCTAATGATTTAACCATTTCTAAATTTGTTGTACTACATACACCTGTAACCTCAGCTCCAAAATACTTTGCAATTTGAACAGCAAAACTACCAACACTTCCTGAAGCACCATAAATCAAAACTTTTTGCCCAGGTTGAATATTTGCTTTTCTAAGAATATGTAATGAAGTTATTCCACCTACAGGAACAGCTGCTGCTTCTTCAAAGGTCATTTTGTTAGGTTTTATTGATAATACTCCTTTATATCCTTCTTCTGGTAAACAAATATATTCAGCATTTGATCCAGAACTTAAACCAGTAGTTGTTCCATAAACATGATCTCCTTTTTTAAATAGAGTTACTTTATTTCCTATTTGTTCTATTTCTCCCGCTAATTCACTACCTGAGATTCTTTTCTTTTTAAAACCAAAAATTCGGAAAACTAATATTACAATTGAAGGAAGCTTTCGAAATAATACATCTCCTCTAGTTACAGTTGAAGCATGTATTTTTATCAATACTTCATTATCCTTTGGAGAGGGTTTTTCTATTTCTTTTAGTTGAAGAACTTCTGGTGGTCCTTGTTTATTATAAACAATCGCTTTCATCATTTCTTTGTTTTCCATTTTAATCAACATTTTAATTTTTGATTTCTCGATTTATGATTATTACAACATTCCCCTTTTTGTGTCCTTTCTCTACATATCTATGAGCTTCAACAATTTGATCTAATGTATAACATTTATCTATGACTGGCTTTACTTTGTTCTTTTCAATTAGCTTTTTAAGGAATAATAAAACTTCAGGTTTTACATCACTTCTTGAACCTGAATCCTTGCTAACATTTAGGTAAAGTCCAGTTTTCTTCAAAGATCCTTTACACTGGGATGAAGATATTTTATCAACTGCATCAAAGATTACATCATATGTTTCATTATTCTTTGTAAAATCCTCTTTAGTGTAATCAATGACCCGATCGGCTCCAATTGAACTAACCATTTCTAAATTAGATGTACTACAAACACCAATAACTTCTGCTCCAAAATATTTTGCTAGTTGTACTGCAAAAGTACCAACACTTCCTGAAGCACCATAAATCAAAATTTTTTGTCCTTGTTGTATATTTGCTTTTCTAAGTACCATTGCAGCTGTAATGCCGCCAGAAGCAATACCAGCAGCTGCCTCTTCAGATTTAAGATTTACTGGTTTTATTGCCAACATTCCATCTTCAGGGAGGCATTTATACTCAGCATAACCACCAAAATCTGACCAAAAAGTTGAAGCAAAAATTTGATCACCTTTCTTGAATTTCTTTACTTCTTTACCTATTGCTTCAATTTCTCCAGCAATTTCTACACCTAAAATAGGTCTTTTTGGTTTTAGTAAACCTAAATACATTCGCATAAAGAATCTCATTCCACGAGGAATATTTAAGCTCCTCATTTTAACATCAGCTATTGCTACTGAAGTAGCATGAATTTTCACAAGGACTTCATTATCCTTAGGAACAGGTTTTTCTACATTTGTGAGTTGAAGAACTTCTGGAGGACCATATTTTGTATATATTACTGCTTTCATAATTATTCATTATTCCTTTTATTCGGTTATTATAGTATTTCATTAATTATTTTCTAGATGAAATCAATTGAGCGAGAAATTATATTCACGCTCAGTTTCAAATAAAAATTTCATCTTCTTTTCTTTCTTTCATATAAAAATATACCAAGAATGTATATTATAATAGTAAAAGCAAG
>JAEOUJ010000372.1 GCA_016839405.1 Candidatus Gerdarchaeota archaeon
AATTGCTGAAGAAAATGGACTAGAAAGTATTGCTTCAAATATACGTGAAGAACAAATTAGATTAGAAGAACAAATTAATTTATGGGAAGAACTTCAAAAACGAAACGCTCCATTAAAAGAAACATTAAAACACGTGCAAATAGAGGAAACAATGAAACAATTACAAAATGAAGAAATTTTTGCTAATAGGAAATTATTTTCACTTAAGCTATAATTTTTTACAAACCTTTTAATAATTTTTTATATTTATAAACTACTAGTATATATTGGGATGAAATAATAATGGGGAAATTAATTAGAATAAAAATAATGATCATTGCTTCAGTTATTTGTTCTTTACCTTTTTGTCAGATTATAGGAAGAAATCAAAGTAAAAGTAATTTTATAGAAACCAATGATACATATGTTTTAACAGATTTCAGTAATTTTGAATTAGTTGTAGATCACGATTATATTCATAGCACCAATCATATAACTAATGTAACCTTTGATTATCATGGTGATTATCCAACACAACCGATTTATGATCGGTATCAATACGACCTGCCACTTAACTGCTCAGATTTCTATATTTCAGTAAAAGTTGATTATTCAGCAAATGAGACTTTAGGCATCTTTATTATTTATCTTTTTGTTGTTGGTGAAGAGCATGCATTAACTGCTCCTGAGGTTTGGGATGCTTGGACAGCAAATCAAGCAAGATATTATATCAAAGGTTATCCAAATGGAATACCAGATGATGCAGAAAGTGCTCCAAATGTTGCTGGTTTAAATGGAACTGTTATTTTTGAGGTAGTTCGAGTATCAGATATTTTAACTACTACAATATACAACGAGACTTATGATGTTCTTCTAACAAAAGAATGGACTTTTGGAGTATCAACACTTGTATCAAATTTTAACATCAATCATCGATCAGGTTGGCTTGGAGCTGAAACACATGCAACTTTTTATGATCTTTATGCTAATTTCACTGTACCAAGTACAGAGACTCCTACAAATACTGATACTCCTACAAATACTGATACTCCTACATCTACTGGACCATTTACAATTATTTTGGGATTTACTTATGGTTTACCATTTATTTTCACAATTATCTTTCTAGGAATTATAATAATTATTAGAAAAAAGAGAAAATGAAATCAAACAATCAATGATAAAAGTAATGGTGTAGCGGGGGTGATTTGATATCTTTTAACAAATTATTCTACTAAAAAATTATTTCTGATCAAATTTCCAAGATTGGTTTTTATAATCATACAGTTGATTTAAAGGAGTAAACTGAGTGAAGTCTTCATTAATGAAATTTTGGAAGATTAAATAATTCAAAACTTCCTGTTTAATCTGTTTTTCAACTTCAATGATAAACGGATGATTAATACTGAGTTTTGGAAAACCAAGAAGTGTTCTATCAAAAAATTCCATTACTATAAGAGCATATGATATTTTCAGTTTCTCCAGTAAACGATTAACTCTATCAGAATTGATTGTTTCAGGTAATTCAATAAAAACTGTTTTACCATAAATACTAACTTTGTGAATACTCAAATTATAATCAAGAAGACCAAGTTTACGACATCGAGTTTCAAGTTGACTAACAAAATGAGTAATTGATTTAGTATCAGAGAGATCTATGTTGTTATTTTCACATGCTTTGAAACATTCAGGAAGGGGATGTACCATAAAATCATTTTTAGTTAGATATCTAGCAGAGTAATAGGAAATGAAATGTAAAACATTAGAATCAAAAACTGCTTTCTTAAATTTGGGGAGATCATCAATAGTAAAACTATAATCTAGCAGAGTAAATGTTTTGTGATCAAAACTGTAAGGATTATTAAAGAGATTTTGGTAGGTTTCCTTATTAGGTTCTAGTTGATCACGAGTAATAGCACACTGGAGGATTTTTCTGCGAATTCGCTGGAAGAAGAAATCCTTGATGATACCTTTATCATGCATTTTTTTGAATTGATTACTATAATGATTGTGGAGAATTAAAGGGCAAGGAAAATTACCCGTAATAATAGGTATTTGTGTATCTTTAGTATTATGAACATCATTGATGTAGGGTTCAGCATGTAAGATATCTAAAAAAGGTTTGAAATGTTTTTTATCAGTCAATGTAACACGAAAGAAATGAGGATATAATCTTAATAAATGAAAATTAAAAACAGGATACCATGCAATGCGTAAATCATTGAAGAGATACTTGAAACTACGATAGATAACATCATGACTGAGATCCATTTTTTTACCGATTTGAGTTGTAGATCCTTGTTTGTAACCCCCTGTGACTAATAATTCAAAAATCTCAAAATGCCTATCATCAAAATATTGAGGAAGACCAAGTTTAGCATCACGAGGAGTAATAGAGCTTACCCAAGAACGATAATTTTTATCGATATCAATCATTGGAAGATTTTTTTCAGTCCCATCTTTCATCAAAGTGAATGCTTTGTTAAATAATTCAATAACTGGTAATTTATAGAAAACAGCTGATGCATACACTATTGCCCAATCAACACCCATAATACCATCCTTATCAGGAAAAGCACTCCTTTGATCAATGTTACGCATTTTTTTATCAGTATAAAGTTTATCTGTACCAGCCTGACCTATCCAAGCACCTGCAAGAACATGTATTACCATTTCAATTAATCTGTCGAATTTTAGTTGATCAATAACATTATCATTGAAAAAATACCTGAAGATTTCTCTCACAAGGAGATATTCAATAATTACCTCTTGTTCTTTGACTCGAAGATTGAATAACCAACGAGCTAACACAAGATTATTACTTTCATAATAAACACCATATTTATCCCCAACCTTAGGAACTTTCCATTTGGAATTTATAGGTTGTATTTTTATTTCAAATATCTTATCTGGTAATGGTTTTTTTAAAAGTTCAGAAATATCATTAAGATAAGTCTTAAAATCTTTCCTAATTGTATCTATAATACTCATAGGTGCTTCACCAAAAAATGCATAAATCCATTCAATTTCCTATAATTCCATTTTCCATTCCTCCTTTAATCATTTTCCCTTTTTAAATTAGTAGCGTAAATTTTAGCGATTAAAAATTAAGAAAATTGAATGATTTTCACAAGTAAATAAAATTAATTAAGAATTTTAAGAGTGGATTTTTTTCTGTTTTAAAGGTAGAGTATATTTCTGATTTGAATTTAAATACTTAAATGTTCGAAATTTATAATAAACTCACCTAATTCTTGGGAAAGGATTGGGTGAGAGGAAATACACAAAATTATGAGGATTATAGAATGTTAAGTAATAAAAATTATAAAACATACTTAATTGTCATTTTATTTTTAACGAGTATGTTTGGAAGTTTTATATTGTTCAATATATCCCCCACAGTTAATGCAACTAGTAGTGAATGGTGGAATAGTGATTGGACATATAGGCGAAAAATAGAAATTGAAAATAATTTGGCAGAAGAATTAACTGATTATCAAGTATTAATTGAGCTAAATGCATCAGAATATATTGGTAAATCATTGCCCGATGGTAATGATATTAGATTTACTAAAGCTGATCATGCAACAGAACTTGATTTCTGGATAGAAACATGGGATGAATTTGGTACAACAAACAGAATATGGGTTAAAATCCCATCTTTACCTGCCAGTTCCACTGTAAAGATTTTCATGTATTATGGAAACTCTAATCTTGAAGTGAATCATATAACTTATACAACTGGTTTTGAATTTGAGCAACCATTATTAAATGGTTGGGTAAATATCGAAGATGGTGGTTCTACTACTTTTGACATTACAACTAGCAAAAAAGTCTCCGGTTTTTGGTCTGGTTATGTTAGTAGAGATACAAGCAGTTATTACAATTATAGAACCGACAAATGGGTAGGTGCAGGAGAACATGCAGCTGATGGAACTAGTTTCACGGGACATATTTATGCTACATATGGAACATCTACAAATGCCTATTTGTACCCAATTTTTGTAGATTGGAATAATTATATTGCATTGCGATTATACAGTGATAAAGTATATATTGAATCAAAAATTAGTGGATCATATACTTATACTCAAAAATCATTGGGAACACAATTCTATGGTAAGTGGTGGGAATTTAGTATATCTATTAGCGAAAGCTACGCTTCTGCGTGGGTTGAATCTGGATCTTATTACCAATCATTAGGTCATAGTTGGTCTGGTAATCCCGGCATTGGTTATGCAGCTCTAAGAACAAGAAGTTGGTGGGCTCCATATTATTTTGATGATCTTGAATTAACTTATATATTAGAAGAATCTGTAAGCAATGGTTTCGATACTTTCCTAGCATTCGATGATTTTCAATCATATGTGGATGGCCAAAATATTGATGGAAAACATGGTTGGATAGACTCATCAGATAATTTTGCTGCAGTTAGGAATATAGACGATAATATGGTACTTGAAGTTGAACGAACAAGTTCATCTGATCGTGATAATATTGGTTATGATTGGAATATAGATCAAGAGTGTATAGTACATTTTGATTTATACCCAGATTTAGGCTCATATATAGGTTATATGTATGCATATCAATATAGTGGAACAAATATAGCATTTGTAAAAGGTCAAGGAAATGATGATTGGTATTGGTATGATG
>JAEOUJ010000373.1 GCA_016839405.1 Candidatus Gerdarchaeota archaeon
ATTAGATATAATTAAAATAATTTGCACGATTATATATTGACTGAGTTTATTTTTTTAAAGATAATTAAATCTCTTTGAATAAAAAGAAATCATTTGGGAAAAACCATTCCTTTTCAATTTCATTATAATATTTGTATGGAATTGGGCGGAATATTCCACTTGTTTTAGATGCTAAAGAAAATTGAGTATTTTTTAAATTGGGAATTGATTCACATATTAAATCGTTTAATCGATGTGCTCCATTCATCAAATCAACTGTAATAATTGCTCCCCCATTTTTAAAAGTATAGGAAAAAGTTTGAGGCATTCGAAGTAAGAGATTTTCTAAATCACTTAAATGTTGAGATGAGATTTTATCGAAAAATAGAATTGCTGTTTGGTTCAAACCCATATAATATAATAATACTGTAGGAAATAAAAGACTTTTAACTTTATCAATATGATAACTTGTTTCATCCCATGATAATCCTAATTTTTTGGCGATTGTACGAATAGAACTATCAAGGTCCCGACGATACAGAGTAATTGCTTTCAAATCCATTGTTGATATATCAACTTTTTTACCAGAAAAAAAGAAACGATGAAAGGAATTTGTGTCAGCTTTTTCATCATTAATTGACATACATGCTATTCGTTCTTTAAACCAATCAATAAAAAATCCTGGTTTACTTGCTGATAAAACAGAGGGACGTTTTGCATAAGAATAATATGAAAAATTAAGATTATTTGTTAGGGTTTTTACTTCATCACAATAATATGATTGAATTATTTCAGTTTCATTAAGACTTAGAAGATAATCAAATAAATCTGATTCATATATCTTTGGTAGTGTTAAAGAGATAATATGATTGAAACGTTGATTTGGACAACGTCTAATTGTACGAGTATAGGGTGAAGAAAAAAATTGAGGAATTGATTCATGATGTTCTAAAGATGATTCAAGTAAGATAATATAAAGGTCAAGACCTATTTTTGGATAATTCACTGTTCCAGTTATTCGAAAATATGCATTATTACGAAGATAACCAATTCGTCTACTTATATAATTTGAGCGTACATTTAATTCATTTGATAGGGTGTCGTTATTATATTCTTTATTTTGATACAAAAACTTACGAATAGTTTCAATTATTCTAACATCCATCTCTGACAATGGTACGACAAAATACCGTTCTAGGTCAAATAAAATAGCACAGGATTCTTTAAAAGATAATTGCTTAAATTTCTCCATTTGTTTTAGCGTTGTTTCAATAAATAATTCATTCATAATTTTATCCAAATAAATAAATTCAGAATAAGGTCTATAATAAAATTCACCCATAGGAAGTTGTATGATTTCAGGTGAAGAATTTAATCTCCAAAAATCTAATAAAACCTCTTTATCATTTTGATCAACTAGCTGCCGATAAATATAAAGGAAACCAAGATCTATGGCAATACGCTTATTAAGATTCTTTACTTTGGGATAAAATTGCACCATCATTTGTTCAAATAAATTTGCTAAAGTTTCGTTTTCTTCTAGTATTTCCTTGTTTTTAAGGAGTTGCTGTGACATTAATAATCAAAGCCCTCTTCATATGCGATAAACGATAGATTAGCGTTTATTTAATGAAGATGCAATTGTTAAATTAGAGCTAATCGACCAAGTAAATGTAAAAAATAAACTATAAAAACACCCAGTGTGAGAAGAAAATTCGTTCACAATAATTGAATATCTTGCAAAAGATAATTGAATAAAATTATATAAGAGCATATTCAAAAATAGATTAACCAAAAAAGTGTGAAAATAATTGATTACATCTATAGATGATCTCGAAATAAAAAGTAAATCATTTCCTGATAAACCAGGTGTTTATTTATTTAGGGATATGGGGAATAAAGTTATTTATGTAGGTAAAGCAAAATCATTACTAAAAAGAATAAAATCTTATTTTGGAAAAGGATCGGATAGAAAAGCCAATGCAATCCAACAAAATGCTTCTAATGTTGAATACATAACAACTAGTACTGAAACAGAGGCATTAATTCTAGAAAATGAATTAATAAAAATACATAAACCTATACTTAATGCTAGATTAAAAGATGATAAAACATATCCATATTTAAAAATAACAGTAAGTGAAGAATATCCACGTGTTGAAGTAGTAAGAAAAAAAGAGGAAAATTCAAGAGATTTATTTTTTGGCCCATATACTGACACTAAGTCATTAAGATTAGCATTAAAAAAAGCATTAACAATTTTTCCTATTGCCCGTTGTAAAAAAACAGTTTTTGATAGAAAAAAAGATAGAACTTGCTTATTTTTTCAATTGGATAGATGTGCTGCACCTTGTACGAAAAAAATGGAGAAAGAAGAATATTTGAAACTTACAAATCAGTTCATTAAATTATTTGAAGGAAAGCAACAAGAATTATTAAATGAACTAGAAGAAGAAATGGATATAGCTGCTAAAAAAATGGAATTTGAAATAGCTGCTTTAATTAGAGATAAAGTCAAAATATTAAGGAAAATCATTCAGAAGCAGACTATTATCTCAATGGATCCAACTGCTGAATTTGATATAATAGGTTTAGAGAAAAGAGAGAATAGTTCATTATTACAACTGTTAATTATGAGACAGGGAAGAATTATTGAACAAAAACACTTTACAATTAATTTACCTTTTATTCTAAATGATTCAGAGATATTAACAATTTTTATTAAACAATATTATTCAAAAACAGATTATATACCAAAAAAAATTCTTACTAAAATACATATTGATGATGATATTGCAATAGAAAATTGGTTGAAATTGAAGCGTAAAATAGATAATAATGAAACTATTTTAATTTGTGCCACCTCTTTAGAAGAGAAATCCTTGGTCGAATTAGCCTACAAAAATGCAAGAGCTAACTTCATGACGCAAACAAAAATGGAAACATTAATGGAAAAAAGAATTAATAAATCACTCATTGAATTAAAAGCATTTTTAGAATTAAATGAGATACCGAAAAGAATTGAAGGATATGATATTTCAACTTTATATGGTTCTTTTACAGTTGGTTCTTGCGTTGTATTTGAGAATGGTTTACCAAAAAAAAGTGATTATAGGAAATTTAACATAAAGACAGTTAGAGGTCAAGATGATTATGCATCATTACAAGAGGTTATACATAGGAGATTTACAGGTAGTTTAGCAAATACAATGGAAAAACCTGATTTAATTCTAATTGATGGTGGATTGGGTCAAATTAATAGTGTATATAAAGAATTGAAAAAACTAGATATTGAGATTCCATTAATTGGTTTAGCAAAGGAGTTTGAAGAGATTTATTTACCAAATATTAATGAACCATTTTTAATGAATGAGAGATCTGAGAGCTTGAAATTACTTCAAAGAATTAGGGATGAGGCACACAGATTTGCTGTTAGCTTTCATAGGCAAAAACGATCAAAGAAAATGATAATATCATCTATTGAAAAAATCCCAGGTATTGGTAAAAAAAGAATGAATATTCTAATGGAGCATTTTGAAAACATAAAGGCAATAAAAGAAGCTACAGTAGAAACATTAGAACAAATCCCAGGTATTAGTCGAAAATTGGCAGAAGAAATTGTAAATTACTATAAAAATCAATTGTAATAATAAAAAACATAGATTAAAACCATCTATCGTAAGACCTATATATGAGCAATCAGATATATTAGTAGGCAAATAAAGGTTTAAAAACCTAAAAGGCAAAAAAAAACCTATCTTAGTCAAATTTGAATAAGAGATGTTGTAAAATGTCTATGAGATCATACGCAATAAGACGTTTCTTTTACATATTCCCAACACTTCTAGGAATTTCAGCAATTAGTTTTGCTTTAATTGCAGCTTCTCCAGGAGATCCAATTCAAATCAGATTGGGTCTGTTTCAAGGAGAACAAACAGACTATGAAACTGAATATAATAGAATTGGTGTAGAAATTGGTATTCTACAAAAATTAGGAGAAGACAATGTCTCTTTTGCAATTGATATGTCAAGTGCAGAAGGGTTCTCACTAGAAACCTTCAATGTTTCAGGTCCAGGTACTGCTTATGTTGACTATACTACTGTAACGCTGTTATTAACAAGTGATATACAACGTAACTTCTCAATACCTGCTTATGGAATTGAAGTCACAGTTCCAGGTGGTGGGGAAGTTTATGAATTAGTATTTGTTGCAAATCAACTTTCATTTAATGATCAAGGTACTTTTATTCCAGGCTATTTCAATTATTATGCCACTGGGATTTCTGAAACAGGTCAAATGGTTGTAGAACAAACCGAATATGGAACAATAAACGTTTTTATTCGTTATTTACAATGGTTAGGATTTATGAAACGTTATATCTGGGTAGAAAAAACTTATA
>JAEOUJ010000374.1 GCA_016839405.1 Candidatus Gerdarchaeota archaeon
AAATGGTGATGGTTTTTTAGAGGTGCTGGTGGGTTCACAGGATAATAATCTTTACTGTTTAAATAGAACTGGTGGCAAAATGTGGAGTTACACACTCAGCAACTATGTTCGTTCATCACCAACTGTCTTTGATCTTGATGGAGATGGTGTGTTTGAAGTACTTTTTGGTGCAAGTGATAATAGAGTTTATTGTTTGGCTTTTTATGGAGTAATTGCAAGTGGCAAGGCGCCATGGTATACTTATCGTGGATCAATATTTCGTACTGGGCGAATGGATAGTGATAGTGACTATATAGATGATCAAACAGAAATTTATTTCAATACCAATCCATTAGATGCAGATACTGATGCTGATAATTTAGCAGATTGGGTTGAAATCCTTTATATTAAGACTGATCCAACAGATCCGGATACAGATGATGATGCACTAAACGATGGTGAAGAAATTTATCTGGGATTAGATGGATACTATACTGATCCATTTGATGATGATTGTGATAATGATGGTTTATTGGATGGTGAAGAGTACAGTTATTCTACTAATCCAAATGACAGCGATTCTGATGATGATAACTTAACCGATGAAGAAGAAGTTAATACTTATTTTACTGATCCAAATAATTTCGATTCTGATTTCGATGGCTACACAGATTATCTCGAAATCCTTGAAGGAACTAATCCCAACGATCCTTACGATTTTCCTGTAGTAACTATTACACCTCCTCCTGTTACCATTACTCCACCACCTGACACAGTTACACAGAACAATACTATTACAACCACTGTCGAATCTGGAGTAATAATAACAACTAGTATAATTGTTTCTTTTCTAGGATTAGCTTTTGCAGTAGTTATCAGAAGATATCGAAGGTAAATTTAAAGCAATTGAGATTTCTATTTGAATTTCAATTTTTTATTTCTTTATGAATTGAATTCTGATATTTGGATTGATTTTTTATTTAAAATGATAAAATAAAAATTAGTGAATAACAAATTATGATTTAACTCTTTAGTCTTTTAAAAAGAAAATAAACTAGTAAGGATTGTGCGAGATAATCCCTTTGAATGCATTATCAAAATCTATCTCAAACTGACATCTAGAGAGTGAGAAGATTTCTTGGGAGATGGAATCTATCTTTGATAGATTAATTCGGTACATGAGAAGTAAGCTCTGCTCCTCTCTCTATCAAAAATTCTACAGATAATTTTTAATTAACTAATAATCACATTTTTATGGGGAATTATTTTGGATGATGTTGAGCAGTTAATGGTTAGATACGAAAATAGGAAAGGACAAATTTGGATATATGTTATTCTAATTATAATTGGGGTGATTGCTTCAATAGTTATTTTTATTGTTGGTGGATATAAAGGATATTTAATTGGAATTGCAGTGCTTACTGTAAGTCTTGTTGTTAACCCTATTCTGTATATTTTCTTAAAATCAACAGCAAAAGATGATCTAAAAGAAGCAGTTAATCAACAAGGTGATTTTTGGAAATATGAAGCAGTTGAAGAAGCAATTATACACATTGAAACTAATACACCTATTCCATTAGAAAAAATAAATGCTTTTGCAAATGATCAATTAATTCAGAATGTAAAAACAAGATATCCTTCCTTAGAAATAGAAAGAATATCAATGTTAATACCAAGTGACACTGTTTATGTTATTCAGGATTTGATATCTAAAAATCCAAGTTTGGGAACTTATCATCAGGTTGAGCAATTTTTTGTCAAGAACATTTCTAAACTTCAAATACAAATTGATTCATTAAAAGAATTAGCCTGTTATTATTGTGATTCACCTATCGGTAGAAATCATAAGTTCTGTAGTAATTGCCAAAAGGAAATCTTAATTTGCATTGTATGTAAGCTACCTATTAATTTTGGTTCTGAGATAGGTTCTTGTTGTTTATGCAATTCAGTTGCACATTATAATCATTTACAGGAATGGGTAAAAACTCAAGGTAAGTGTCCTAGATGTTTACAAGAAATTACTCTTGATGGAATCATTCCCCAATTAGTTAATTTAAAGAAATAAATATTGTTTCAGTGCAAATTATATATTTAAAAACTAAATAGCAATTAAAGAAGTGAAGAACAAGTAGGTGAGTTAGTTTGGAAGAGCAACAAGAGAAATTAATGTTTTCTTATACAGAAGAACAAAAAGATTATAGACAAACTTTACTTTTAAATCTCTATCGTCAAAGCTCACTTATTTTTCTTCATGTGATAATGATAATTACTTTGATAATATCAATAGTTTTGATTGTTATTGATGCTGTTGAATCAAAACCTCTTGATTATACATATATCGTATATATTGGAATAATACTTTTTATCTCAGCATTTTTCCCATTAACTCTAATACTCACAGCAAAGATGAAATGGGATTCATCAATAAATCTCCCAAAAGAGTTTAGCTGGGTTGTTACAAAAGAGCAAGTAATAGTTAATCGTCCTTTTGGTCAGCTAGTTTTTCAATGGGATAATTTTCATAAAATTGTTGAATATAAGAACTATTTTTGTTTTCATCTTAATATTCCAGAATATTTTGCTATTCCCAAGAAAGTTTTATCTGATGAACAAATAACTCAACTGACTGGCTTGATCATTTCTTCTGTCAATCATTCAAAGGTACGAGTAAATCTAAAGATGAAATCTATTAAGAGAAAGCAATAATAACCCTAAACCTTTCCCCCTACTGGTCTAGGATTAATTGAATAGGAATTTATGATTGAAATATCGATAAACTGACTTCTCCACATAGCTTATATTATTCACAATTTCTAATTGACATTTTATGGTTAAATAATATTACCAAATACTCTGGTTGTGAATTATGAAAAAAGAGAATGCAAAGAATGAATTTCCTCGCAAGAATTTAATCTAATATCTGTTTCATTTTTTGTCGATAATTCTCATAAGCTTTCCTACCATCACTAGTTAAACTAGCGATACTGTGTGGTTTTTTTCGTACAAATTTCTTCTCTATTTGCACATAACCTGCTTCTTCAAGTTTTGTTATATGTGATGAAAGATTGCCCCATGATAAATCCGTTTGAACTCTGAGAAAGATAAAATCAGCACTTTTTAATATGTAGAGATAAGACATAATCAATAATCGAGTTGGTTCATGTATTAGCTTATCAATATCTGTTAATGTTTTTAGTTTGTCTTTCACATCAATATTATTGGGCATTCAATTCTTCTCCTTGAACTGGTTGATATTTTTTCAAGAATTTAACTAGATAAACAATGCCCATAGTAACAATAATCAAACCACCACATATCAAAGGTATTCCACTATATAATGTATAACCGTAGATGTGAAGCATTTCATTTGTAAAGAGAGCTGCACCTAATACTGCTGCATGCATAAAGATTCTATTGTAATTTAATATTATTGCTAATGTGCTAAAAATTACAATAGGTATTAACCCAAATATGAATGCAGTGCCAATTCCAATGCCCTTGAAGGTCAAAATTCCTAGTACTGTTAGTATTACTGCAGTTATTGTTAGCATAACAAAGAACGTTAAAATAATAATTGGTAATATTAATCGCTTTCTCTGTTTCGCCTTATGTTTTATTATTCCAATTCTTGGATATATAATGAATCTCTTAGCTAGTAAAAATCCTATAAATCCCAATAAAAATATCAAAGGACCTAAAAGGGAGTTTATTGGATTGGGAAGATAATCATAAGCAGCTGAACCAATCCCAAAAGCTATCCATGTAAAACCTATTATCATATCCCATAATCCATCTTCAAAAAAAATCAATGCTATTTTTCTTTCAAGAGTTTTTAGGTATTTATCATTTGTGAAATCATTTTCGATTGTCATTTTAGCTCTTTTTTAATAAAGTACTTTGTATTATTTATATCTTTGCACTACAAAGTAAATTACCATTCAAATTAAAATTTTAAACAATAACAAAAAATCAATTAAAAACCGGATGTCTTTTTGCCAATAATATCTGCCCACTCGTTTACAGCTTCTTCATTCCAATTTCCTCTTTTGCTACTCTTTGTCAATCTATCATTTCTTCGTTATAAAATGTTACATGCTCAGTCATACTTTACTCACAAATTAAATATTGAATTCTCTTTCAATTGGTCTTTTGATTGAAAGAGATTTCTTCAAAACCTTCTTGTAAATAGGTTTCTTGAGCTACTATAGAGTCTTTGGTGCATGTATTTTTGTCGAAAAAATGCTCACTAATAGAAAATTTTGTGAAAAATATTTGTTAACTACTCTTTTAACCAAAAAATAATTGAATACTTAATATTTTATACCTTGGGGTGAGCAATAAATGAGAAAAAAAAGTAAGAATTTTTTAATAATTATTTTGCTAATGAACTTAATTTTGATAAAATCAATAAATGTAGAAATGAAGATAGAAAAATAATTATTCATCTTCCTCTTCTTCAAGGCTTCTTTTGCTTACTCTTGATTGCAAATTTTTCCCTCCAAATTTTCATTTGCAATATTTGAAGTAGCATTACGAAATATCTAATTAAGAATCAATATTTTGGAAGATTAATTTTTTGCTGAAATAGTAATTTTATTCATATTATTAGAAAAATAACTCCTATAGATTTGCAACTATGTTTATACAATATTTCACCCTCCAATTTCAGATAAAGAAAAACTATATACACGTTAACGTTTATAACTAAAAGAATTTCCTACAATGAAAAAAAGAAGAGAAATACACTAATGCTGGATAGTGTATTCAATCTTCATATACGAACTTTATATCTATCTAATAGTTCTTCTTTTTATTGTATTTTACAATGACAATAATTGCGATAACGACTAAAACCATATCTCCCAAACCAATAGCTGAAGATAACCAACCAGGAGTTTCTTCAGTAGTTGGGTAATCATCAGGGTCAAGAGGATCAGTTTCATTACCTATCTCATCACCATCGAAGAATCCATCGCCATCTGTATCGCTGTCTTGAGGATTTGTTCCGTAAACATCAACCTCTTCAACATTCGTCAAACCATCGTTATCGGAATCAAGATCATAATCAGAAACCGTTGGATCGGTGAAATAATCAAAAATCTCTTCACCATCAAATAAACCATCGTCATCCGTATCATTGTCTAGGGGATCTGTTTCGTAAACATCAACCTCTTCAACGTTTGTCAAACCATCGTTATCGGAATCAAGATCATAATCAGAAACCGTTGGATCGGTGAAATAATCAAAAATCTCTTCACCATCCAATAAACCATCGTCGTCCGTATCACTATCTAGGGGATCTGTTCCGTAAATATCAACCTCTTCAACGTTCGTCAAACCATCGTTATCGGAATTAAGATCATAATCATAAACCGTTGGATCGGTGAAATAATCAAAAATCTCTTCACCATCAAATAAACCATCGTCATCTGTATCACTGTCGTGAGGATCAGTATCATAAACATTTATCTCCTCACCATCTTCAAGACCATCGTCATCTGAATCAGCTACTGTTGGATCTAAATTATAGAAGTATATTTCATCCCAGTCTGCAAGACCATCGGAATCAGTATCGTTATTTTCAGGATTTGTACTGTAGAATCCCTCTGTAGTGTCATCAATGAAATCACTATCTGAATCCATACAACCCGTTCTGAAATAAGTCCCTTGAAATGTAAACCAAGGAGCATCACCAGAAGCTGTTGTATCAGTCAATTCTAAACAGTAAATATTGCAATCATAGGAGACAAAGAGTATCTCAAAAATTCCATCGTTATTAACATCAGCACAAGTGGGAGCATTTGGGACAATATCTAAAACTCCATAGGAAAATTCCAACGTACCAGTATGGCTTACACATAGTAGATTGCTGCTAGAACCAAACATTCCGTCACCGTAGATAACTTCCAAAGTATTATCATTATCTAAATCCACAATGGAAGCAGAACCAAAAACAAGTAAACCGTTAGTATAATCCCATTCTTTCGTACCTGTATGGCTTATGCAATACATGTAACCATCATAAGCACCAATGAGAACTTCAAGAGTGTTATCACCGTCAAGATCAGCAATGGCTGGAGAAGCACCGATAACATCTCCAATTGTAAAGTTCCAAACAGAACCACCAGTATGATTAAGGCAGTAGACTTTGTAATCACCACAAGCAAAGACAATCTCAAGATCATCATCATTATCAAGATCACCTATTGCTGCACAGCTATAGACATAACCTTCAGCTTCATATTTCCATTCTAAATACCCTTGATCATCCAAGCAGTAAAGGTATCCATCTTCGGAACCAATAAGTACTTCCAAATAGCCATCGTCATCAAGATCAGCTAAAGCTGGTGATGCAACAATAACTCCATCTGCTTTGAAAGTCCATTCAAGATTGCCATTATGATCCAAACAGTAGGTTTGGTTATCATACATACTAGTAAAGAGGATTTCTAAGTAACCATCTCCATCTAAATCACCAACAGTGGCAGAATTGGCAATGGTTCCATTGGATTCATAGGACCATTCCAAAGTTCCAATATGATTAAGACAATAGGTTTTATTATCTTCACAGGTCATTAGAATCTCCAAAGTGCCATCTCTATCAAGATCAACGATTGTTGGAGATGAACCTATCCAACCAGAAACTGGATAGTACCATTCTTGTACTCCTAAATGGTCTAGACAGTAAATTCTACCATTATACGAACCAAAGAGTACCTCAACTGTCCCATCTTTATCTAAATCGACAACTGCAGGAGAAGTAACTATATAAGCAGGGGCAGTAAAATCCCATAATTTTGTTACCCCAATTGCAGCCGGTACTAATTCTGTTTCTTCATCCTGAATTAGAGCATACGTTGCAATAGGAGTAACTAATATTAAAGCAATTAATATCACAGTTAATACATTTAGCTTTTGAGTCACCATTTTCACCCTCCCTAGGTTAAATAGCTCGTATATTATTAAACACTAAAGCATTTAGATTTTTCTCAAACCGTTATTTAAAAAGGAAAGGGATAGGGGATTAACCTTATTACAACCTTAAAGTTCATCAAATTTTGGAAAAAAATCGATGAGAAATACACTATTGCTGGATAGTGTATTCAATCTTCAAACTCGAACTTTTTATCTATCTAATATTTCTTCTTTTTATTGTATCTAACAATGACAATAATTGTGGTGAGGGATGATGCCTACAAAAGAAAAACAAACCTTTAGGGAATGCATGACAATTAAAACCAAAATATTCATACGAACATACCCTTTCTTGAAGATTATTTCCCCATAATACTTGCAGGAATAGAAATTCTGATAGTATTTATGCTTGAGTAATTTTATCTCCACTAGTTGCCAACAATTAGAACAGAATCTTTTCCTCTATACTTTTTTCTTTTTAGGTAGAAAATGTTTTTTTTAAGGATTGTTTGATAAACATTTCAATCGCAATTTTTTTATTAGAGATATTTTTGCCTAGGAAGTAAAGAAAGAAATTCTTGTTATAAAAAAAGGCGATTAAATAATGGCTATGAAAAAACATGTTTACTCCTTTGAAGAAGGGAAGAAAGAAATGAAAGATCTTCTCGGAGGAAAAGGAGCAAATCTATCAGAAATGACTGGGTTAGGAGTACCTGTTCCACCAGGATTCACAATTACAACTGAAACTTGTATTGAATATTTGAAAAATAACAAAACTTTTCCAAAAGGTATGATGGAAGAAGTAGATAAAGCATTAGCAATTCTTGAGAAAAAAATGGGTAAAAAACTAGGTGATCCAAAAGATCCTCTACTTGTAAGTGTAAGAAGCGGAGCAAGAATAAGCATGCCAGGGATGATGGATACTGTTCTCAATCTTGGTTTAAATGATAAAGCTGTTGAAGGTCTTGCTAAGGTTTCTGGTGATGCTCGCTTTGCTTATGATTCTTATCGTCGTTTTATTATGATGTTTGGTGATGTTGTTAAAGGCGTCAAACGCAGTTTATTTGATATTGCTCTTGATGAAATTAAGAAGAAAAAAGGCGCTAAACAAGATATTGATTTATCTGTTGATGATCTTAAAGAACTTGTTCAAGAATTCAAAAAGATTTACAAAACTGCTCTAGGTGTTGATTTCCCCCAAGATCCTAAAACTCAACTTGAAGATTCTATTCATGCTGTTTTTGGTTCTTGGAACAATGAACGAGCAATTAATTATCGTAATCATGAAGGCATTCCTCATGATATTGGTACCGCTGTTAATGTTCAAACCATGGTTTATGGTAATCTTGGCACTAACAGTGCTACTGGTGTTGCTTTTACTCGTAATCCTTCTAATGGTAAGAAAGAACGTTTTGGTGAATACCTCATGCAAGCTCAAGGTGAAGATGTTGTTGCTGGTATTCGTACCCCCAATCCTATTTCTCAATTAAAGATTGAAATGCCTGAAATGTATAAGGAATTTGATGCAATTTGTGAGAAACTTGAGAATCACTATACTGATATTCAAGACATCGAATTTACTATCCAACAAGGTAAGTTCTTTATGCTTCAAACCCGAACTGGTAAACGAACTGGTTTTGCTGCTGCTAAAATAGCTTATGAACTTGTTCAGGAAGGTTTGATTGATAAACGAACTGCTGTTTCTCGTATCACTCCCCGTGATGTTGAGAATACTCTTTTCCCACAAATTGATTGGAAAAATTCTAAACAAAAAACCTACATTAATGATGATGGTAAAGAAGTAAAAGCTCATATTTTAGCTAAAGGTTTACCTGCTAGTCCTGGTGCTGCTTCTGGTGTTGCTATGTTTACTGCTGATAAAGCTAAAGAAGCTGCTGATCAAGGCAAACGTGTTATTCTTGTTAGTGAAGAAACTACTCCTGAAGATTTCCATGGTATGGCTGCTGCTGAAGGTATTCTCACTGCTCGTGGTGGTATGACTTCTCATGCTGCAGTCGTTTCTAGACAAATTGGTACTACCTGTATTGCTGGTGCTGGCGATATTTCTGGTATGCACATTTTTGGTTTAACACTCGTTGGTATGAATGACGCTGAAGTCAAAGAAGGCGAATGGATGACTTTAGATGGTTTTGAAGCAATTGCTTACAAAAACAAATTACCTCTTAAGAAAGCTGAACTTTCAGAAGAAATGAAAGCTATTCTTAATTGGGGTGATGAAATAGCTCAAAAAGAGGGCAAAGGTTTCCATGTTAGAGCTAATGCTGACAAACCTGATCAAACCAAAATTGCCATTGATTATGGTGCTCTTGGTATTGGTTTAACCAGAACTGAACATATGTTCATGGAAAAAGAACGTTTGCCAATCGTTCAGAAAATGATTCTTGCTAGAGACAAACCTGAAGAGCGTAAGAAGCATGTCTTCGATTTACTTCCCTTCCAGAGAGGAGATTTTGAAGGTATTTACCGTGAAGCAAAAGGTTACCCGGTTATTATAAGATTAATTGACCCCCCTCTACATGAATTCTTACCTAATGAAATCGAGCTTCTTGAGAAAATCTGGCATGAAAAATTACCTGATGATTCAGAAGAAGTTAAACTTTTGAAAGAAATTAGAGCACTTAAAGAAAGTAATCCTATGATGGGTTATCGTGGTGTTAGACTTTGTCTAGGTATTCCTGAAATTATGGAAATGCAATCTAGAGCCATTCTTGAAGCTGCTACCAATGTTAAGAAAGAAGGCAAGGATGTTTTTCCTGAGATTATGATTCCTGTTGTTGGCATGGAAAAAGAATTCGAGATTGCTAAAGATATTGTTCTTGAAACTAAAGCTAAAGTCGAGAAAGAGACTGGTGTTAAATTAGATAAATTTAAAGTTGGAACCATGATTGAAGTGCCCAGAGCAGCTATTGTTGCCAAAGAAATTGCTGAGGCAGGAGCACAATTCTTCTCATTTGGTACAAATGACTTACATCAAATGGGTATGGGTTTCTCCAGAGATGATGCTGGTAAATTTATTCCAATGTATATTGAACTTGGCATTCTCAAAGATGATCCATTTGTTTCTATTGAGCAAGCTGGTATTGGCAAGCTTATGGAAATGACTGTTAAAGGTGGTAAAGCTGGATACAAAGACATCGAGATTGGTATATGCGGTGAACAAGGTGGGGAACCTAAATCCATCGATTTCTGCTACAGGATTGGTCTTGATTATGTCAGTTGTTCTCCATTGAGAGTTCCAGTTGCTCGATTAGCATGCGCTCATGCTGTTATTAACAACGGATCAAGAAAATAATCTACACTATATTAAAGACTCATTTTTTGAGTCTTCTTTTCCATTTTTTAATTTTTTAATAAAATTAAGTAATTTTAGAGTAATTTTTTCTCATATGCTTCCATCAAAAAACATAAATCCAATATCCTCACATTTGTTACAAGTAATTTAGTAGTGGGTATACTATGGAACTTCATCAAAAATGGCCAAAAGAATTACTCAATCATTATTGGCGTTTAGAGGATAATTTTCAATCATTTATCTTTTCTTACGTTGAAAAGCATGCAAAAAAAGATGAAGACAGATTAATTAATTTCATAAATGGTATTATTGGTTTAACTGAATTACAAGGTATTATTTTCAGTAATTCTGAATTTCTCTTCTTAGCAGCAGAATGCTTTCTTTTATTAGGTAAATATGATAAAGTCTATGAAATTTGTTCCAAAGATGAATTTCATCCTGGTTTAATAAACACCAAAGCTTATGCTTTGATTAGTCAGAGAAAATTTGATGAAGTTGATCAAATAATTTTGAAAGCTGAAGAATATTCTAAATTCGATCCATTTAATGCTTTTTATGCCAAAGCAATTAGAGTTTTGTATCTTTATTATTCTCAACAATTCAATAACATTCAATCTGAATTGGAATCATTATCATCTGAATATGAAATCCTATGTAAAAAATATTCTACAGACAATAATCTTCTTCTTGCTTTTAACGAATTATTTGCGTTGGGCAAATCAGTGATAATTAATTTGAATAGAAGAGAAGGTAAATTAGAGGAAGGTGAAACAATAGGCCGAGAATTAATTAAATTGGCAAGAAAATCAAATAACCGCTATCTACTTAATCGATTGTTAAATAATACTGCTTTATGTTCAATAGAACGTGGTAATCTAAAAGAAGGTTTAAGTTATTTAGAGGAAGCTTTTAAATTTTCAGAAATCCTTGCTAATAAATTGCAACTTGCAGTTTCAGCAAATAATATTGGTTTTATTTATCGTAATATGGGCAATTTAGAAATGTCTATGAAATATTTCTATGTCGCACTTGATAATGCTAAAAAAGCTGAGGTTGATCATCATTATATATTAGTTGCAACTGAAACTAACATAGCCCATTTACATTTAGATTTTGGCAATCCAAAATTAGCCTTAACAGATTCAGATACAGCACTCGAGAGTTTAAAAAACAGCAAGGTAACTGTTCCTCCTCAGATTAGCATTGCACTTGATCTTTGTAGGGCAGATATTTTCGAAAGCCTTGATCGTTTCAATGATGCTAATGAAACTTTGGATTATGCTCTGGCGGGTATTGGTGAAGCCAATCTAAAAAATGATTTGCCAAAAGTTTACTTGAGAAAAGCTCGTTTAGCAGCTAGACAATCAAATCTTGGTGAAGCTAAGAAATTACTAGAAAATTCTTTAGAAATGGCATTAGAAAATAAATTATTTGAAATAATAGTTAATGCTAAATTACAATTAGCTGAAATTGATTTGTTAAATTATCGTATGACTAATGAAAAACAATTACTTGTAAATGCATTAGTAAAAATCGATGATACTAAACAATTATGTATTGAGCAAGATTTCAAATTAGTTTTAATTGATGTTTTTATCTTGCAAGGTTTACTGCTTTCTATGACCAATAAATTAAAGGAAAGTAAAAAAATTCTCAACGAAGCAATTGACCTATCTAAGCAATTGAATTTGCAGGAGAAAGAACAAGAAGCACGAAATCAACTAGCTGAAATCGATAAAGAGAAAAAGAATTTGTTAGTTAGAATTTTCACTCGTATTAATCAATCAATTCGATCTACTATAGCTTTTGAAAGTGTAAGTAGACCTAAAAAGGTTGAAACAGAGATTAAAGCTATCTATATTATTTCCAAAATTACTGGCTTGCCATTTTATGAGTATTTATTTGGTGAAGAAAGTAAAATTGACAGCAAATTATTATCAGGATTACTCACAGCAATTAGAACGATGGGGCAAACTGTTCTTGATGCTGAAGAAGGTGGATTAAAGCTTATTGACCATGGAAATGTATCAGTTATGTTAGAAACTGATGAGGATTGCTTTTTTGCTTTGGTTGTTTTAAAAGAGACTTATTTACTACGAGAAAAGTTTCGAGAATTTATTAAAAGTATTAACAATGAAGCTTTCTTCAAAAATATTGATCATAGCGTGATACAAATCGATGAAGTAAGAAACGCTAAAATCACAAAATTAGTTGATGAATATCTAAGTTAATTATAGCTATTTTTCTACGATTCATTTTTCTCTATATTTTAGTGAAATTAAAATTATTATTTTATCATGGTTTAAATAAATCTTAAATTGTTTAAAATAATGATGAAATAAAAAATGGGTTGTTATTGTATGTTTCAAAATCTAATCTTTGATATTGGGGGAGTGTTATTTACCTGGGATCCTGAAAAATTCGTTAGAATAATTTTAGGAGAGCAAGCAGATATCACCTATTTTTCAGATATCATTTTTAAAAGTAAAGAATGGAAAGAGCTTGATCGAGGTAGCTATTCAATTGAACATTTAAAAAATTTATATTATAAGAGATATCCTTTGATTAAGAATGAAATTAACCTTTTACTTGACAATGTTATTGACCTTTTAGAACCAATAAATGAAAATATCGCTCTTCTTTCGAAACTAAAAACTAATGGCTATAAATTGTATATTATTTCAAATTATGTAAAAGAAGCTATTGAAGAAAAAATGAAAGCCCATGATTTTTTCAAATTATTTGAGGGGATGGTAATATCAAGTTATGTGAAGACTGTCAAACCGGAGGAGAAGATTTACAAACTCTTATTGGAGAAATATTCTCTAAAAGCAGAAGAATGCCTTTTTATTGATGATTCTATAAGTAATACAACAACAGCTGAAAAATTAGACATTACATCTATAACTTATACTTCACATCAAGAATTAATTAATCAATTAGTAAAGCACAAGATTAAATTTTGAATTTAATCTATTATTAATCTAAATTCATTTTTTCCTATTAGTGGTTTTTACCCAAAAAATTTGATTATTGTAAACAACCTTACTAATTTTCTTTTCTTCTTCTAATGAATAAAGAATTTCTAAACACTCTTCTTTTGACAAGTCTATCATATCAATTATTTGATCTTCACGAAGTGGATGTCTTGCAGTTATTTTCATTATCTGTTCTTTTATTTCTGATTCTGATTTAATATGAAATCCTTTTGTTGATTCATAATAAGCTATATTTTTTGCTCCTAAAATATCGCATATTTTGAGTATTTTTTCTTTTCTTGGTATCTTAACCCATTTCTCTGCTGGAGGTCGAATTGGTACATTTATATAAATTCTATCACATTTAATTGAATCAAGTATTTTTTTTAATTTCTTAATATTAGAAATACTATCATTTAAACCCGCAACTAGCATTACTTCCATCCATATTTGCCCTTGATATTCAGATCGAAAAGCTCTCATGCCATTAATTATTTTCTCTATAGTTAGTCCTTTTATTGGTCTATTTATTTTCTTGAATAATTCTTGTTCTACAGCATCAAGTGTCGGTAAAACAACATCAGCAAATAATAATTCTTGTCGAACTTCCCTATTGTATAATAATGCTCCATTAGTTATTACAGCAATAGGGATGTCAGTGATTCCCTTACAAGAATCTATTAACCAACCAAGGTTTTTATTAAGGGTAGGTTCACCTTCTCCTACAAATGTAATATAGTCTATTTTGTTCGATAGAGAGAGTTCATTTTTAATTTCAAAAAAGATTTCTTCTTTAGGAAAAAATTCTCTTCTTTCATTTGTAAAATGAGTTGTTCTACCAATTTGACAATATACGCAAGAGTAATTGCATGTTTTGTCTGGAATTGGGCTTATACCCAAAGATTG
>JAEOUJ010000052.1 GCA_016839405.1 Candidatus Gerdarchaeota archaeon
ATAACGATTTTACCACCATTTTTTTTCACGTCATTAAGTAATTTATCAAGTTCCTTTCTTTTTTCTTTATCACGAAGTCTCAATTGATTATCAACTAACAAAAGTGTTTCCACTGCGCCATATTCTATTGCTTTAGTTATTATTTGTCTACCATATGCTACAGTACCTGTATTGCGTCCTATTCGACTCATAATTTCTTCAACAAATACTGCATCAGAGCTAGCTTGTTCTTCCTCAATGATTTTTCCAAGTATATTTTTACTAAGAATTTCACTAATAGCACTTGGTCCACCACAACTCGAGGTTTCAATAATAATCTTTTCAATAGGAATTTTGGTTTGATTTTTTATTATTTTCAAATGTTGATAAAAACTATCTTTTGTAAAACCCGGGCCTGCTAAAACCATAACAGATGCATCTGGATATTTATTTGTAAAAGCATCTTCCAATGCAAAAATAATTTTAGAATAAAATTTAGCAATTAGTTCATTTCTGATTTTTTCTTTTCCTCCTCCTTTTTTTGGAATCCTCTCTCTGAAATGAGCTATTATTGAGCTTGAAAAAGCACTAACTGCTGCAATAGTAGCTTCACTATCATCAATTGCTGTTATCAAAACTTTAGCACTTGTAGTTTTTTCAACTGCTTCTTCAATTCTACTAATATCAACTTTAGACCATGATTGTTTTATTATTGTTAAAAGTGAACCAATTTCAATGTTAAAAGTATGATAAGAACCAAAGGAGATTAAATCTTCAGGTCCAGCAATTATTGTTCCTTTTATACGTAGACGTGTAGCAAACTCATGAAAACTAACATCTTCAACAGAGAGAGTTAGAACCATTGGTACTCTTTCACCTTTATCTGGACGACTATCATCTTCATTTAATCTAATTCTTCGTAATGTTCTAGCTTTAACTTGATCTTCAGGTATTATAAGATTATATAGTACATATAGATCATCTACTGTTTCAGGTATAAGAGTAACATACCCGTTTTGAAATTTCCGTGATTTTATATTCACTATATATACCCTCACATCTTATAATACCAGTTATAAATATGAACTAAATAAAATTAGCTATAGGATTATCACTAAGATTCTAAAAGTGAAAAATTACTCTTAAAAGCTTTCAAGTATATCTTCTACTCGTCCAGCGAAATCTTTCATAAGACGATACCTTAATGTTGATCTACTTGTTTCTTCTTTTATTAAGATTACAATAGAATTCCCTGAATTGGTTCTAAATACTAGGAAAAATCCTTGTAATCCTTCGAGCATTATTCCTATTGGATCACCTAATTCATAGTGATTAGTAGTCATTTTTACTAAAGAAAGGAATTCTCGAACATAAGAGCTGGTGAATTCTGTATCTACGCTTATTGCTGACCATTTCAAAACCAACAATCCTGAGGGCTCTATAACAATAACAGATTCTACACCAGGATTTAATGCATGTAAAACATTGCATTCTTTTTCAAATCGTTCATCTACTGATTGGCTCATGTTTTTTACCTCTTATATTACCTTTCTAATACAAGACTACAATTATCTAATCTCTATAAAGGATTTCTCTATAAGACTTTTGTCATTTAAACAAGTAATAATTAAAAAAAACTAGTTTTATATTTCTATTTTTTAAAATAAAATGAAAATCGGATTTAAATAAATCCCCAAACTTTAAAATTATTTTTTTAACCGCATCCAGGACAACTATCACAACTGCTACACATGGCCATGCTTTTAACATATTCTTCATAACATTCTTTATGAACAGTTAATTGTTTATTATCAGTTGTATATACTTCTAGAGTGTCTTGACCGTCAGTAATATCTTTGTTACACAATATACATGTCATTGTTATCACCAATTAAATATAATTATATAAATAACTAAAAACTTCTTATTTAAAAATTAAGGGAAAACTCGGAAAAAACCAAACATTATGTAGAAAATTGATTAAAAATAATATAAATAAAAAAATTAGTTCCTGACTGATACTTTACTGCATCAGTCAGGGAGTGGTCCCCTTAATATTAACAGCCGTCCTTTTCCCCAAGAGATTCGACGGATGATATTAAATTAATTGGGTTAGTTTTAAGCGTTATTATTGTCTCACAAGATTAATTGATATTATAGAATAAATGAATTGCTCTTTAGATTTTAAGAAAATTTAATATCTTGAAAACATTTCTTTTTTAAATTTAATACCTTAGAATTATTCTTTTCATATTTTTATAATATAGAAAATCTTAATTAATTACCAAATTGCTTTTTTAATATAAAAATAAAGCAAAATAATTATTCCGCAATTTCTCGGAAAATTTAATATTCTTGTAAAAAAGTGAATAAAATGGCTAATAATGCAAAAGAGCTAACTCAACTTGAAATTAAACTCATAGAAAAAACGAATTTTATTGAAAAATTTGCTATACAAAAGAAGTATTCTCCAAAGAGAGTAGAACCAGGCATAGGTTCTGAGATAAATATTGAAAGAAATTGGAGTAAATTTCTTGGAGAAACGCTTTTTATAAATCAGGAATTTCTAAATGAAAAATCATTTCATGAACAGATTTTTTGGCGGGAAGCTTATCTGCTTTTTGCACCAAGAGATTTACGTAATTCTTGGTGGTTAAAAATATTAGCTGATGTTTTCCCATTAACTCAAAAATTAAATAATAGAAAACAAGAAGAATGGGAAATTCTGATTAAAAAAACAAATTTTAATTATAAATACTTGATTGACAAATGTATACTTATAGGTGCAACAGGTGGTCCTGAAGGATTAATTGATGTTCTTAAAAAAACTCTATATCAAATATATTCTAAGCATAAAGAAAATAAAAAAAGTCATCGGAAAATATCTACTTTTAAACTTACCCCACAGGAATTTGATATTATTCTATCTGAAGTCTATTTCAACTCTGTGAAAATTACTGAAAAAGCAATTTCAATCATGGAAATGGCATTATTAAAACAATCAATAAAAGTTAAGGAAATCTCCTATTTTTCAAGTAAAAATCATAGCTTTGTTAGTAAAACAATAAATCGATTAATGGCAATGAATGTTCTCAGACATAATTATAGCATAAATTATTTTGCTCTAGGATTAACTCAATATGTTATTCTTTTGATTTGCACTAAAAGGCAAAGTCAAACATTCAAATCTCTTCCAAGAAATCCCTATCTATTTTCTCAGAAATTCAATTGTCTAAATATATGTGTAATTACCCAATATTATGTTGCACCTAGAACTAATGTATTTTATAAAAAACTTGTAGAATATTGTAACAACCTAAAAGAAAATAATCGAATAGTTAAATTTTATGCTTTTGAAATTACTACATCATTTCGAAATTTTCTCTTCAAGTATTTTGATCCAAAAACAAAAAGACAAAACATAAATTTCAATGATTTAGTAATTGAAAGTGGTTTTTTTGATACAGACATTAAGGATGATTTCTCATTAGAAAAATTAAATCTCGGAAACATAATTGTTCCAACTCGAATTACTGATGGAAATGTAGTAGATATTGATTTAATTGATATACAAATATTGAACCAATTTGTTTCTGGAAATACCAATCGTAAAAATATTCAGAAGGCATTAAAACGTGATATGAATGAAATTGTAAAAAGGATTAAAAAATTATATGAGAAAAAAGTTCTATATGAAACTCTTGTGGTTGTTTTACCTGATAGTAATTGTGAAGTAACATTTTATTTTGATGATGAATCAAAAAAGAACAAAATAAATCCAGAATACAATACACTAAAAAATCGTCTATCGCAATTTTGTTGCTATTTACCTAATGTTTATCTAGCAGAAATTCGCGGATCATATAATGGATTATTATTAAGTTCCTATCTTCCTCATTCAATTGCATTATCAATGGCTGATTTTTTCAATTGGTTTATTCCAGAGAATATTAATAATCAAATCATACTAGGTAAATCTAACTTTCAGAAATATAAAGGGCAATTGAATGAGAATAAATGGAATAATGGCAATTGGTATTTTTCAGATGAAGATTTTAAAATCTGATATTATTTATTTTTATTTCTTATTTCCTTTGGTAGATATTCAATAGTTTTACCAGTTATTGTTGTACCTTCTTCCATATCTATTTCTACATGATCTCCGCATTGTTCGGGGCACCCACGTTCACATCTAGGAGTCCACCAATTAAATAACGCAGGAGCTTCATCATTTACAAGATAATACATCATTTTTGCTAAGCGTCTAATTTCCCACTGTGCTTTACTACAAATTCTAAAATTAAAGAAATTCCATAATGTTCGAGCATTCATAGTAACAACTATAGCTGTTTTTGTTGCATTTGGTAAGAAATATCTTGAGTCTTCAAGTTCTATTCCAAGCTCATCCATTTGTTTACGAATATTTATTGTTTCATTGAGAAAATTTATTGCTAGTTTTCTTGCTTTTGGGTTTTCAAGGATTGAATCGGGAATCACTGCCCAATCTTCGATATCTTCTTGTAAAGGATCTGAGTATCTTTGGCTTTCTTGGGAATACGAAGCAATTCTATGTCTGACTAATTGATGAGTTGTTACACGACTAATACCTGTAATTCGAAAAGTGAAATTAACATGTTCCGCAATAGATTCGTGCCCTGAATCAACAACTCTTTTAATAATCTCTTGATCTACAGGTTCATTTAAAGCAATATTTTTTTTACCTCGACACATTTTAATAGCAATTTCTGCAAGTTTCTCATTTGGGTGGTTTAGTAATTCTACTTTCAATCTTCTTATCACCTAATGTTTAGCACATTATCAAATTGTTTTTATTTAATAGATAAATCTATTGGAAATTTTAACTTCCTTATGTGATAATTTGTGCCTTATAAAGATTTTAGGTTTTATCTTTTCATTATTGAATGAAAAATTTTCAATTATAATTTATTAAAGAAATATATATTTTTTAGAGAATTTATTTCCTAATAATTTTAAATTAGGATGGTATACTCTCTCTCCTAATTAATTTTAAAGCGTTGTAATTACAAGAGGATATGCACAAACCACAGCCTACACATTTAGAAATATTAACTTTAAGTTTTTTATTTATAAATTGTAAAGCTGTGAAATAACATCTTTTTTCACATTCACCACAATTTGTACATTTATTTTTAGTATATTTTATAACAAAATTGCTTGGAATTACCGCTTCGTGAATGTTGAAGTCAATCGCATTGCGCAACATAACACAACAACAAGAACAACAATTACAAATTACATATACATAATCAGGTGTTGGTGCTGTTAGAAGTTGATGAACTAACCCAAGTTTATCAGCTCTTAATAATAATTGTTCTATTTCTTTTAGATTAGAACTTTTCAATTGCATTTTTTTACTTAAATCATTAATATGTTGAGCTGTACCAATATGAATACACGACCAGATGGGATTATTGCAATTTCGATATTTCGATCTACAATAACAATAACCAATACTCATTGCAGGCATTTGTTTTATTAAATTTAGAATTTCTTCTGTTGAAGCAATAGTTGGTATACTTTCAATTTTAGTATTTAGAGGAATGATTTTACTGCCATAAAAAAGTGAAAAAGATTCCATTAAAGATCTATAAGATCCAGGTTGTAAGTATTTGTCTATAAAATAAATCATATCTAATATTGGTACCTCTAATAAACCAAATATTGTACTAAGAAACCGACCTATTTTTGGATATCTAGATAAATATCTAATGGTTTTTGTAATTACATCTAAAAAAGTAATCATTTTTTTCACTGAATTAAAAATGCGATTATACTGCTCAGAAGCCTTTGCTCTTAATATCAAAGTATTTTTCTTTGAAATATTCTATTGATTGCATAATAATTTCATGTGCTTTTTCTTTTCCTGCCCATCCTTTAACTTCAGTTTTTTTTCCTTTCTCAAGTTTTTTATAGTCACGGAAGAATTCTTTAATCTCTATTAATTGATGCTTTGGTATCCACTCAAGGTCTTGTGCTTCATCTAATCTTGGATCATTCTCTGCAACAGCAATAATTTTATCATCATTACCTTTTTCATCTTGCATATTTAACACTCCTATAGGTCTTGCAGTAACTAAACATCCTGGAAATGTTGGTTCTGTAATTAATACCATAATATCTAATGGGTCTTGATCATCACCTAAAGTTCTAGGAATAAAACCATAAGAAATAGGAAAAACTACTGAACTATATAATACTCTATCTAAATGAATAGCCATAATTTCTTTATCAAATTCAAATTTGTTTTTAGATCCTTGAGGCGTTTCAATAACTGCATAAACAACTTCTGGAGGATTGGGCCCCGGTTTTACATCTGTCCAAAGATTAGTCATATTCAATCACCTAGATAGATAAAAGGTAATTGTAAACAAATAAATCTTTTTGAGTAGATTAGAAAAAAGAAATAGTTGGTAATAATTTTAATAATTATCCATAAAATTACTAGCCATTGTTCCTGCTTTTGTTTTGTAACCGAAATCAAGTAAAGCTTGTTCTAATGATGTTAAAGCAATAATAGCAAAATGGGGATTGGCTCCATAACCCATATTACCAAGTCTTAATACTTTTCCTCCAAGAACGGAACCCCATGCTCCTGCTATTAGAACACCATATTTACTCCAAAGATGAGAAATTAATTTATTTGAATCAATTCCTTTTGGAACCTTAATCGTAGTTACAGTTGGTGAAACTGTTTCTTTTGTTTTTGGATATAATTCAAGACCAATACTTTCAATTGCTTTTATAATTGCATTAGAAATTCTAAGGTGACGTTGAAAAACGTTTTCTAATCCTTCTTCCAATATCAAATCTACACTTTCCCTAAAAGCATATAGATCAGATACAGAATGAGTGAATGGCATTGATCTATTTTTAATCCATGATTTTGTCCAAACTGACAAATCTGAATAAAAAGTTGGAATAGATTCTCTTCTATTAATTATCTCTATAGCTTTATTACTTAAACTCAAAAAAGCAATTCCAGGTGGAGCTGATAAGCATTTTTGACTTGCTCCTAAATTTATATCAATACCCCAATCATCTGTTTGAACGTTGGTACCAGCATTACTACTTACTGCATCTACGATTAAAACCGCATTACTTTTTTGGCATAATTTTCCTATATCTTTCAAAGGATTTAGTGTACCACTTGGTGTTTCACAATGAATAACTGTAATTGCTTTTACATCAGGATATTTTTCAAGAGCTAATTTTACTTGCTCAATTGTTATTATATCATCATATCCATCAGTAGCAATTATAATTGGTTCAGCCTTACAATCTTTAACCATTCCAGCAAAACCATGGCCAAAAATACCGCTAGCAAAAACTAATACCTTATCCTTTGGTTCAACAATACTGTTTAATGCTGCATCAAGCGCTAACATACCTTCTCCAGGAAGAATTAAAACCTCATTTTTTGTTTTGATAACTTTGGCAGTTTTTTGGCAAGTTTCTAAAAACCAATCGGGAAAATCTGGGTCTAAATCTGGGTTTGTAATTTGTTTACCAATAGCTTGTAACACTCGAGGTGGGACCATTGTTGGTCCTGGCGTATAAATTAAACACCAATCTCTATCAAAAAATTGCTTGTAGAAATTATTTTCACTAGTTTTCATTTTTCTCTCAAAAATAGTGTAATAATGAGTATTCAAAAGTATTATGTGTTTATTTTTTAGAAAATGCTATTCAATATAAAAATTGAGGGAATGTCACTCCAAACCAAATGCTGAGATCCTAAAAGCGATTTAATTATCTCTCTTTTGCGGATGGGGAGATACTAGCTGACTTAATAGCATCATGCGGAGTGTACTTTCCCAAGTTTAATTGGAATTACCTTATAAAATGCATTTAGAATGAGGCAAAATGCAGTAAAATGCTATTTTATTCTAACTTTAACCTAAAGCATCCCAAGTAGCATATTTTTCCACATATAATTTTGCTTTTCTTTCAAATTCTTTTCTTGAATTTTTAAATTCCTTAGATGCAGTTGTATTTAATGGATCATCTGGATTTGGATTTGATAATAGAAATCTTAAGGATTCTACTATATCAACCAAATTACTTGCTGGAGTCCAATCTTTTCCTAGAATACCAACACAAATTCTATCTTTGAATATATTCGGATGCCAAATGGGTGTTAGAGCTTTAACTTTAGGTGGTTTAAAAGGGAAGGATCTTGGAATTCTTATTTCAAATTGAAATACCCCACCTGAATATAATCCCGTACCAATTAGAAATCCTCTCCAAATGCGAGTGTCACCATTAACTGGTTGAAAATTTGGCTCTTCTTTTTTCATATCTCCAGCTTCAATTGCTAATCTTGCCCAGAAGTCATCCTCACTAAGTTCCATTTATTCAATCCTCAGATATTTCTAAACATGCTCATTAATAGTCTTATTGTTTTGTGTAAATGATTTATAATTGTGTTTTATTTGAAAGTTTTACGGAATAACTGTAAAATATCTGTTGGATTATTATATTTTTTATTATAAAAATACAATTTGTTCTTTCCAAAAGACTTTTTTTAAGTAGACGCATTAAGGTAATAACATTACATTACATCTCTTTAGGATGATTAGGTATGGCGAAAAGAATTCCTGAACTCGATGCAGCAATCCGCTGGAAGACCTTCTATGATATTTTATTACAAAGGCAATTTAGAGAAGAAAAAGATAAAGGAATCGTTGCAGCTATCTTTTGTTTAAGTAAATATCCTGCAACTTTTGACACAATTATTCGCTGGAAAGCGTTATGTGAAATTCTTGAAAGAGACCCTTTTAAAGTTGATATCCCCAGAAGAGGTGTTATAGCAGCTTTAATACTTTTGTCTATACAAAAAAGATAACACTGTTGGTTGAAAAAAGAAATTTGTGCTCAAAAAATTATCTTACTTTTGAGCCATTAGGTACTTCTCTTAAAGGCACTAAAATTGATATTTCTGGTGCAGCATCAGCAGCTAAAAGCATTCCGTTTGATTCTATTCCTCGGATTTTTGCTGGCTCTAAATTTGTTACAACAACAATTTGTTTTCCTATTAATTCATCTGGTTTGTAACGTTCTGCAATTCCTGCTACAATTTGTCTTTCTTCAGACCCAATATCTACTTTGATTTTCATTAATTTATTTGCGCCTTCAACAGCTTCAACAGTTTTTATAGTGCCAATTCGTAAATCTAATTTCTGAAATTCTTTAAAAGATAATAATTCATTAGTCATTTTTGTCTCACTTTTAGGTTTTTTATCATTATTTTTCTTTTTATGTTCTTTATTTTTCTCTTGTTTTCTTGGATCTAATTCAGGATTTTCAGCAATAATCTGATAAATAGATTCACTACCCCATTCCAATCCATACTTAATAATCTCCTCTAATTCAATTTTGTTGAAAAGAGGTTTTGGTTGTTTTGATATCTTATGTCCTTCTTGTATTTGTTTATTAATTAGATCCCATGAGTTATGATGCAAATCTTGTTTTAAATTTAGATACTTAAAGATTTTTTCAGCTGAGAAAGGAATAAAAGGTGCTATCATAATTGCTATTCCTTTACAACATTGTATGCAAGTGTTTAGAGTAGTAGCAACTCTTTCTAATGCGTTATTTTTATGATCTTCCCATGGTTTTTTAGCTTGGAAATATCTATTACAGTCTCTAACAAAATCTAGGATTGTTAAGAGTGTCTTTTGAAATTCTAATTTGCTAAATTCTTTTGAAACTTTAATGGCAGTTTTACTCATATTGTCTAGAATTGTTTTGTCAATTGTTTCAATTTTTCCTTTTGCTGGTACTTTACCATCATAGTATCTATTAATAAAAGTCAAAGTTCTATGGATGAAATTGCCAAGAATATCAGCTAGATCAACATTAATGCTATCTCGAAACTCTGTCCATAAGAAATCTGTATCATGACGTTCAGGTGCGATTTTCATTATGTAATAACGCCAATAATCCACAGGATATAATTCTAAAGCAGTATCCGTAAAAATGCCGATTTTTTTACTTGATGAAAATTTTTGTTTTTCATAATTTAACCATTGAAAAGCTTTCACATAATCTGCTAAAACAAATCCATCATCAGCTCCTGTTAAAGTTGCAGGGAAGGTAATTGTGTGAAAAGGAACATTATCTTTGCCAATAAAATTCACAACATAGGTATCTGGATTTTTCCAATATTTTTTCCATAAATCTGGATTCCCTTGTTGTTTTGCCCATTCCATTGAAATTGAAATATAACCTATTGGTGCATCAAACCAAACATAGAATACTTTATCACGATAACCATCTAAAGGTATAGGAATACCCCATTCAATATTTCTAGAAATACATCTAGGACGCAAACCCTCCTTTATCCAACTATTAGCAATTGACAAAGCAGTTTTTGGCCAATCTTTATGTGAATCTATCCATTCCTTAATCTTTGACTCCAAACCTCCGAGATCAAGGAATAAATGAGTTTCTGTTAAAATTTTTGTATTACTTTTACCACAAATAACACAACGAGGATTTATTAGATCTATTCCATCTAGTACTTTTGAGCAATTTTCACATTGATCACCACGGGCATGTTCATAATTGCAATTTGGGCAAGTTCCAATGACAAATCTATCAGGTAAATTACGTTCACAATTTTTACAATAAAGAGTTTGAATTTCTTTTTCTTTAATATATCCATTTTCATGTAATCTTAGGAAAAGGTGTTGAGTTATTTCTGTATTTTCAGGAGTATGTGTACGACTGAATAAGTCATATGATAATCCAAACCGTTCATAAATATCCTTCTGTTTATTGTGCATCTGCTCTACGAATTCTTCTACAGGCATTCCAGCTTCTAAAGCTGATACTTCAGCTGGAGTTCCATGGTCATCTGTTCCGCATATGGCTAATACTTCTTCTCCTTTTTGCCTTAAATATCGTGCATATATATCTGCTGGCAATAAAGAAGAGACTAAATTTCCGAGATGCTTCACAGTGTTCACATATGGCAATGCGCTAGTAATTAGATATCTTTTCTTCTTTTTTGACACTGTTACCACACTCCTTTTTTCTCGATAATATCTGAGAAAAATTCTTAGAGCTTTTTCATAGTGGATTGAGGCATCATGATACTATTTAACTTTTTTTGAAAAAAAGCTGAATTACTAGTGATTTATTTAGAGCTTTTAAAAACAGTAATGCGAGGTGTTTCTGTTAATCCAATTAGGGAATCATCTATTAAACCGACATTATCATAAATTCGGCAATAAAATGACACAGTTTTTTGTTTATAGGATCTAAATAATCCTTTTCTCATTGAAGGTGGTCTCCAATCAAATGACTCTAAAATAAATTTCTCGCCTTTTTTGATGCGCATTCTTAATTTATATCTTTTAAGTACTCTAATAGAATTATTATCATACTGTACAATTTCAACTTCTCTTAATTCACATCTAGTTTTAAAATTTAATTTTGGAGTTATTTCAGATTTATAATTACTATTAACTCGTTGTTTTAGAGGAGGATTTCCACTTAGAGCTATTGTAGCAATTTTTGCTAAAGGTGGGGATGTTTGAACATAAGAGCTTATTGTCGTACTTCTATAGGTAAATTCAGCATAAACCATCCAATTTGATGAACACATACTTGGAGGAATTAAAATTGGTATATCTAATGAAAATGTTCTTTGATTGAATCTTCCTTTCTTTTCATAAAGTCTCAGAACACCTCTTTGAGATAAAGCCCAAAGTGTAATTCTTCCTCTTATATTACGCTTTTCTGTTTTTACTTTAATATTGACTGAGGAATCACCAACTTGGTTTGGCGGGATAGAGAGTTTTTCAATTGAAGGTAATTTTTCTTTAGAAGATTTAATTCTCATAAATGATTGGAAATCTGTAGCTAGAACCTTTCTACTTTTTAAATTTCTTACAATAAATTTTATTTTGAAATCACCATGAGCATTATTGATATCAATTGGAATTGGCAAATAACACTGTTCCTTTAAGGATGCAGCTTCAAGGTTGATTTTTTCTTGAAATGCCTTTTTAGTGAATTTATTAGAAGAATTTAATGATTCGACTTCAGCTTCAATAGTAATTGGAAAAGAAGTCATAGATTGAATTATTGATCTTCTCCACTTCAATCTAATAACAGGTACAATTAAATTACTGGTTGTTCTACTAGGTAGATTTACCACAGATAGACCTCTAATGAACTTGCTATCTCTATAAGGTTCTTGATCAAATACTTTAGTCACTTTTGTTGTTGAAATAGCAGTCCTATTAGAAGTAGATTTTCTAGTATAATTTCTATTAATTGTTTTTTTCGTGATTGTTGGTTTTGGAATTGAAATTTCTCTTCGAGTAGCATTCCTTGAATTTGCAACTGAAGCATAGGATTGAGCTGGTTTTCTTTGTGTTGTTGTGGGGCGTTTATTACGTATAGCTGTCGTTGTAATTATTTTTTTGCTTTTAGTACTCCTCGTTTTTACTGGCTTTTTAGCAGCTACTTTTTTACTCTTAGGTTTTCTTGAAGTGCTTGTAGTTTTTTTACGAGATATTGGTGCTGTTTTCATTTTAGGTTTAGGTGCTTGTTTACTTATTACACTCTTTACTTTTTTAGGTGGTGGGCTAATTGGTTTACTTTTACTTATTTGTGAAATAGTGCTTCTAGTAATTGGTCTAGTTGTTCTTTGAGGAATAGGCTTAGGTAATGGTTTCTTAGCCTTTTCTAATTTTTGTATCCTTTCTTGTCTTTTCTTTTCTAATTCTCTCTCTTTTTTGACCTTTTCGCGAAGCATTTTAGTTTTAAGAGCTTGTTTGGCTTTTAATCTAGCTTGTTCTTTAGCCATTACTTTCTTTCGTCTTAATCTTGAATCTTGTTGCAATTTACGTGCTAATGTGCTTTTTGTGCTACTTGTTGTTCGTTTTGGAGTGACAGCTTTTGCTGATAATAACCCTGAGAAGTCTGTACTAGGTCTTCCTAGAATTTCACAAAATGAACTTCTTGGTTTACCATTTAATAGGGATAAACTATTGATAATATTCCCAACATTTCCATGATTTTTCTCAAATAAATAAAACATGAAAGTAGTTGTTGAAATTGGTGGTGCTATTCTGGCTGTTCCCCATAACATTATCAATAGTGGTGAGATATCTTGTTCTGTAACTTTTAGTTCTACTAACTCCGGTTTTAGCCAAATTAACAATGATTTTAATGAATCGAAAATTTTTCCAGGTGGGCCACCAGTTTCTGGATTGTGATTATAATACTTTACAAACTCCCCTCCAGAAGATTCAATAGATGGATCTCCTTGAAATTTAGCAAACATACCAAAATTAACTGCTCTTTTTCTATGTTCAAATATAGTATTACCTTTTACATCTGGTATAATTTGGCCACTAGAAATCAATTTTGAAGCTTTAAGAGCTAGAGCTTGGATTAGAATAATAATTGCTAGCCTTATTCGTTGATCAAATTGTGTATCAAAAAAACGAAATTCTATAGTTCCATAATCCGTAAATGGAGAGGCATCTACATATCTATCATCTGGGATTTCTTTCCGAACATATCTAGAAAATTGTTGTCTTGTAAACGAAGAGCTGACATATGGAAGATATTCTGGTATATTTGGTCCTAGTTGACCTGAATTTTCTTTTAATCTAATACTCCTTACACAATCAGGTGCAAGTATTAGTGTTCGTCCATCTGATCCTTGTTTAAGTATTATTCTACCTGTAGTTTTTCTATCGATAAAAGGAGATGTACTTGATATTGCTATTAAATGAGGTATATATGCCCTAATCATATTATAAACAGCATATTTTTCCTTTGTACTTTGGAAATTGTCAATATGATGGTGCTCACCACAAGTAACACCTGCACGATATTCTGATTGATAAGGATTAAATCCTAAAGGTTGAACATTATAACCTTTTGTAATTGAAGCTGATGCTGCTATATATAGTGTATTTATCCACCAATCTAATTCTTCAAGATACTCACATGGTGGAGTTACTAATTCTAATAACCATGTAATTTGTGAAATATTAGGATCAGGTCCAAAAACATTTACTGCAATAACCTTTCCATTAAAAAGATACTGAATTTGTACATATCTTATGATTTTTCCATGTCTTTCTACATCTTTTCTAGTAACTCTCCGAATTTTATTTCGGATATATTCAGGTACATTTGCTGTACTGCTAGTTAATGATTGAAGGAATTTCAATGCCCCATTAAACATTTGATCCCATACAGCAACTAATTCCTTGCCATCCTCTAAAATGTCTCCTAATCTATTTGTGATAAAATTCTCTATTTCAATTCCATGAGTAAATGGTAGTTTTCTTAACCTAGTCCTAGAAGTCGGACTTTTAACTGGAGTTTCTGTATTACTCATGAATTCTATCACATCATAATTGTTTTCAATCTAATTCTTAGGTCTTTGATGAAGGAGATAATCGAATAGGTATTGTTGTGTAAAAGGATATGATTCCTCTTGTTCTTCTAATAATCTAGTTATTTCAGATGCAAATTCCATTAATTTAGTAATTTCTGAAACTTTAATTTCATTCTCCTTAACTTGCTGAATAACAAAACTTCTACGTAAATCAATTACATCTGCAAATATATTCAATATATATAATTCATCATATACATTATCTCCTGATGGATTAAATAATGAATCAATGTTGAAATAAACACCTGATATAGCACTTAATTCGGATACAGTTTCAGCTAATTGACGTTGATTTTTACATTTCTTAATTTTATCGAAATCTTTCCAACTAACTTTAGTTTCCTTAATCCCCTCTCTTTGAATAACTTTTGTAGGCCAATAGATCTTAAGAATTCTCAAGGCATTAATTCCTAAAACATGACGAATTTGATTAAAAGTTATTCCCAAATCTTTTGCTTTTTGTGAAAATAAAAACGTTAAATGATCGCTTGCTTGAGGAACACTGAAATAGCTATGATCGGATCCATACATAGCTGAAAATTCCCAATCTTCCGTTAAATTCATACAATTCTTATAGAAAATCTCACAATCATCACCACGTAATCCAGAAGTTTCTGTTTTAATATTTGGATCTTGCAAGATTTCAAACATACCTGGTGTTTGATAATCAAATCCAAAATGGCCAATAATAATTGTGAAATCTTTATTTTTGGCTCTATCTCTTACTTCCATTGCTACTTGATGAATCTCTTCAGCTGTCTTATAATTTTGACAATCAAAAATAACCGGGAGTTTATAATCGACTGCATTTTGTACAATATTAATAACATTATCAGAAACAATTTCATCAATCCATTTCTCAGATAATGGGTGTAATTTTAAACCACGTGCACCATAGTCAACACATCTTCTTATCTCTTGAATAGCTGATTCCCCATCATTAGGATCGATTCGACAGAAAGGAACAAGCTTTGCACCATATTCAAGAGTTTGTGCTCGAGTTAAAACATAATTATTTGATTTAACAAAATGAGGATTCGTTTTAGCAAAAAGTGTATCATGCAATGGAAAAGTAACAATCTTATCTGCTAACCAACCAAGGTTTTGAGTAGTACGCTTTTCACTGAATATAATTTCTTGTAATTGTGTAGCAGGTTGACTGAATTGATTTGGATCTGAGGGAATTGCATATGCATAGTCTTCAGGATAATTAGCTATTCGTTTATAGATATCATATTTTAATTTCTCATAGAAATCTAGATGATCTTTAGGTCGAATAATTCGATAGTCTTTACCCTTCCCTCTTACAACTTCTTCTTTTCCAAGATGAGTGTGAGTATCAATAAGATTTACTCTTAATGGCTTACTTTTCGGATTTTCTGCATCATATACTATTATCATTTACAATTCCCTTCATTAGTAATTATTCTTCTATAGGATGTATACCTTTAATCTTAAATAAAGACTGATTTACATACAATTACATAGGTATACAAACCCCTCTAAAAACCCTTCCATATATGCCAAATCATTAAAGCGAAATTTTTGTACCAAGATTTTGTTTATTAGCTTCTATTAAAATCTGATTTGCTGTTACTAAATCTTGAATTGCATTACCAACTGATTTAAAAACAGTGATTTCTTTATCTGATTTTCTTCCAGATTTTTTTTCTAAAATCAATTCGCCTAATTCAGCAATAATGCTGTTCTCATTGATTTTCCCTTCTTTAATTGGAATTATTATATCACCTGCTTCACTTAGACAAGAATCCTTATGATCAACAAAAATTCTCGCACGATACATTGTTTCAGTAGGTATTTCGCGAATATGAGGTTTATATGATCCAATAGCATTTATATGAACTCCAAGTTTGAGATTCTCATCAGAAAAAACAGGTGTTTGAGCATTTGTTGCTGTGCATATTATATCAGCTTCTTGAAGTTCATTAGCTGATTTTCCAATTTCTATATCAGTTGCTAAATTATCACTCATCTCTTTTGCAAAAATGTTTGCTTTATTGATATTTGTATCAAAAATTATTGCTTTTTCTATCGTTCTAACAGAATAAACCGCTTCCAATTGGGTTCGCCCTTGTATACCTGCTCCGAAAATAGCAACTACTTTAGAATTTTTTCGAGCTAGAATATCTGTAGCTAAACCTGATCCAGCTCCAGTTCTTAGAGCAGTTAGATAACTTCCATCCATAATTGCTAGAGGTTGACCATTTGTAGAATTAAAAATCAATACTAGAGCATGGATAAGAGGTAAATTTTTGGATATATTATCATCAAATAATGTAATAAGTTTCAAACCTATTCTTTCATTGCTGGGCATGTAAATAGGCATAATAAGGCTATCACCATTATACTCAGGAATGCTTAAATGAATTCTAGAGGGAATTATTGCTTGATTATTTGAAATTTGAATAAAAGCTTCTTTCATAATTTCGAT
>JAEOUJ010000375.1 GCA_016839405.1 Candidatus Gerdarchaeota archaeon
CAATAGGTTTTCTAGTAAAAATTACAATAGAAAATCAGCAAGAGATTAAGGATATCAATATTTTTACTGTCGAACAATCACAAAGAAGTATGCAAATTTTCTTATTAATTACAGTTTTATTAATTGCTTTGGTTATAATCATTACCTTTTTACTAAATTCATATATAGGTAAAATAAAATGGTTATACAAACTATTCTTCCGAAACAATTCCTTCTTTATATCAAATACATTGAAAAATTCGAAGAATAAATTGACTATTCTATTAATAGTTTTTATTTTAATTTCTAGCTTCAATGTATTTTCAATGAATATTTTTCAAACACTAAAAGAAAATGAAGATTCAGTACATTATTATAACAATGGATCAGATCTTAGGATTCAAACTTCTTTTGTGGATATTGATTATGCAAACAATTTATCACAAAGTGAAGGTATAGATGAAATTATGCCTATTCTTAGAGCTGATGGAAAATTAATCTATAATAGTGTTACAGTCTATGGTATAGATCCAATTATTTATTCTAATATCGGCAGATGGGATAGTGTATCTATAAATCGAGATGAAATTACTTCAATGTTGAGCAATCTGAATCAGACTTATAATGGTGCAATTATCAGTGATTATGTAGCTAATAGATTAAATCTAACAATGGACTCACAAATAACTGTTACAGGATTACCAAATTTTAGCTATATTGAAGTATTTATTGTAAAAGGAATAATTAGTTCAGCACCAGGTTTAGGCTTATCTTATGGTATAAATTTAGAATTGAATCAACCAAATGAAGAATTTCTACTGATTAATCAAAGAAGAATGGTAAATAAATATGCCATTCGAGACACAAATTTATTTTTTGCTAGCCAAAAACCAAACTATTCTATTGAAGTAATTGAAGCAGAATTATTGGAATATAGTGATGTTATAGATGTAAATCCTGAAATAATCAATCAACAATTTGTAGGGGAATATGTTAGTCAATATATTCCTAATGCTAGAATTTTCTTATTAATTCAACTAATATTAATGAATTTTATAGGTTTAATAATAACAGCAATGAGTTTAGATTTCATTTTAAAGCAAAGAGATCAAAATCATGCAATACTAAATAGTCTTGGAAATTCAAATAACAATCTATCCCACCTAATTGTATCAGAATTATTTGTTATTGAAATTGCTTCTTTTATCTCTTCACTAATAGTCGGTATTCCCTTCTCATATTTTAGTATAATTGTAAATCGATCTAGTTTCTTTACCCACAATATACTTCCCATAAATTATACAATGAGTTATTTTGGTATTCTAGGGTTTGTAATTATCCTCTCTTTACTATCTATTTTTATAACTCTACCAATGTTAGTAAGATTTTCAAGGAAAAATATTGCTAAAATAATACGTGAAACATAACTAATTAAATGGTATAACTTGTAAACCAAGTGAACTGGCAAATAAACCAATTGTTATAACTAACATAATAAAGTAAATAATCTTGTTCCAATTGTAAATCTTTTTTCCACGTGATAAACCAAAAGGTAATAATCCAAAGAAAACAAATTGGGATGCAAGAAATGAACCATTTAACATTAATCGTGGAATTTCTGGGTTATTTGGTGTAATTAGAAAAGCGCCTAGGAATAGATATACGATACCAATTACTATATTTATTATTGGACCAATAAAACTTATCAAACCTTGTTGTTTTTTTGATAAATAGTTAATTTCCGGAACAATTAGTACACCTGGACTTAGAAACCTTACAGGAGATATTGCAGTAACAATTGTTAAAATCAAACCAATTTTCGATAATACATACCTTGATTCACAATTGTATCTTTTAGCCATTAATTTTTGTGGGAGTATCATAATTGAATATGTAATTAGTACCATTACAATCATAATCGATGAATAATACCAAAAGCTGAAACGTGAAATTAACATTGATGGTATAGCCCAAGCTAAAGCTACTATTGATAAACCAATTATTAAATCAAGGCTTTCATATTTAGTGGAAAAGTGATCTCCTAATAAAGAAAGAAAAATTCTATCTCGGAATTGCCTCTCAGGTATTCTTGCTCTATAGACAGTTCCAGAATCATCTGTTGTGAAATAGTGATCATTAGTTTCAGATTTTTTAGCCCGGAATAATCTATCATATTTTCGTTCTTCTCTTCTTCTTTCACGTTCTGCTTTTTTCAATGCTCTTCGAGTTTTTATTTCACCTTGAATTGGCTCATCAAATTCTCCTTTTTCTATAGTAAAATCAACATCTTCAATTGTTGTTGGGCGAGAGCTAGCTAAAGGTGAGGTTCCTAAATGTATTTTATCACAGTTATGATTTTCAGGTAAACGATGTGCTCTACAAAAGGATTTTTTACAATATCTACACCTGAATGGTAGAGCTTCTCGAGTCTCACATCCTGGAAATTCACATAGAGTCATTATATTCAACTATTAATTTCTTGTTTAAAAGGGGTATATAGCAGTTACCGTTATTTTGATGTATAATTTGCTTTAGATGAATTGTCTTAATAAACTATCTCTTTAATAATTCTTTAGAACATAAAATAAATTCAAATGAAGTTTTAATAAAAAACCATAATATTGTACCAAACATAATTGAAACCCAAACAACTGATGGAAAAATTTGTGTTATTTTTATAGCAGGATTAATGATTAGAATGTAGAAAAATGAATCTTTTGTAGCAGCTAATTTTGACATACCCATAAATAAAGTAAGATCAATAGCAGCTTCGTAAAATATTAAAGCCAAACCATTTACAATAGTTAAAATTGAGTATTCTATTAACATTCCTTTCTTATTTCTTAAGGCAAAAAAGGGAGTAAACCAAGCCAGCACTTGAATGTTAATAGCTTTAAAACTTAAAGAGAAAATAAACAGAGGAATAAAAACTAAGCTAACTAAATTGTACAATGAAAGTTCGCTAATATTGTTTTCTCTTAAATGTCTTCGATAGCGGATTAAATATAAAACAAAAATAGTAAGATAAATGATTACAAACATGGGAAGATACAATTTCTGAATAAACCATGGCTCATCTTGACTTGCATAAGTATCACTTATACCTCCTACAAATTTAACTTTAAAACCATTCCAGATAATTAAAATTGCATGCCAAATAGAAAAGCCGTATGCAATATGGGAATCTCGCAGTAAAATAGCTTCAATAAATTCATTAGGTATTGTAATTAAAAATGGATAAATTGGTATAAAACCAAGAACTAGACCTAATGAAAAAGGAAGTATATCTTCCTTTTTTAACCAAATAATAACAAAAGGAAGAAAAATAATTCCAATATACTTTGCAGATGATCCTAGTGCAGCATAAAAAGCTACTCCAAAGAAACTGTTCTTCTGCATACATAGAATTACCATTGTAAAGCAAAAAATCAATAGTGAATCATACCTTCCTCCTCCAGTTTGAAGTATTAAAGGTAAACTAAATGCAACAAAATAACCTGTTTTCATTTTTGCTTTTCTTACTTGTTCAAAAGCTACATCATCTAAAACCTGATTATTATAATCTCTCTTTCTTTTTTCATTTTCAATTATTTTCATAACTCCAAAAGCTATTCCAATATCAGTTAATAGATAAGGGAATTTCATAAATAATCTTAAAGCAATAATATTGCTTTTCCAAGGGCAAATAAAATACATTGAGATATAAAACAAATCAGCTAAAGGCATATGTGTAGAATTTATATCAATATAGAGTTTTTCTCCTGCAAGAACTCGTTGTGCAATTTCAATATAAAAATCAAAATCAATTCCCCAATGAGTTAATATTAAAAAAGGCAATCTGCTTAATATTAAAAATATTATGATTCTTGATTCTGGATGGTACCATAATTTATAGAAGAAATTATTTATTGCGGTTCTTATGTTTTTATTTTTATCTTCTGCAAATATTTCTTTATTAGGTAATAATTTATTGAAGTGTTTTTCATGAAAAGTTTGTGATGTTTTTTTGCATTTAAATAGATCTATCAAATCAAAGTCTTGTCTTTTCATATGAATCCCAAATAATTGCTTATTAATACTAAGTCAATTTAGATGGTTAATTTGTTCGCTCTAAAGAGGCTTAATTAACCTCTTAGAAATTTAATTTATAAATAACAAAATCGACAAAAAAAGAAGTTAAAAAAGAAAGAAAAGGAAGTGCGATCAATCGCACTTTTGTTTAAACGATCACTTTTTACGTCGTATTAAACCAATTGCAGCTATACTGAGTATCGCTGGAATAGAGATCAACCATGTAAAGCCAGGAATTATTCCTCCACCTATTGGGTCAGGTGGATTATAATCTGGATTCACCAATTTGAAATCTAAATCTAGTGAAATAGTTCCAGTAGGTACACCAGTTATTGATTCATAATCAGTTGATAATTCTACATCAACATCAATGATCATTCGCATACCTGCAAGATGGCCATTTTCTGAATAAGCTACCCATGCTTCTTGAGATAAAATCGCATGAACTCCTATTGATGGATCAACATTAAGATTTAGTAGACCAGGCATTAAGGTAATTTCAATTGATACATCCATATCTATATTCATTGTATCCTTCATAAAGAAGTATCCTCTTTTCTCAAGAATCTCAAAATCGCCGTCAATGTTATTCATAGTTATACCAGCAGATGATAAATCAGTTATAACAGCTAGTATATCATCAATGTAAATACCTACAATAGTATCCATTAAGATCATATAGCCAGTGTAAATGTCATAATCAGTTGTAATTACTGGGGCAACAGCAGGTATGTAAGTTGTTACACCTCCTACATATAATGGGGGTGGGCCAAATTCTTGTATCCCGCCTAAAAAGCCACAGAAAAGTGATGAACCTTGTAATACAAGTGATTGTGTCGTTGAATCATACATATACACATCTGCAGTATAATAAAGACCTTCAATAGCTGTAATTTCAAACTTCATCATTGTTTGATCTTGCAATGAAGCGAATTCATCTTCTAAACTAATAATGTCTGATTGGTTTAACATAGAATACATATCGCCAGTGCCATCAATATCAAGATAACTAATTTCTGTATTAAGTAATATTTCATCACCAACGAGTAAATCTAATCCTTTAACATAATCTTCCTTGTAGGTGATTTCAATCTCAGTATCACGGAAATCTATCATATCCATTAAGAAAACATCTAAAATATGAAGATAGGTTAAAACACCATCAGATTTACGCCAACTCATTTCAGCATATGAAGATGTACCATTGTCAAATTTTACATGTAATTCAGTTGAATCATCTGCCAAGACTGTGAATCCTAAATAAGTTTCTAAAATTATTTTATTAAGTGCCCAACCATTATCTAGTATGAAGAAACAAGGGTCATCGTACATTGTAAGGTTAAAGTGTGGAGCTCCACCTAATCCAAATGCTGGAGTAGCTGAACCTGCTGGGATTAGAAGATCTATAGCGGTAAAACCTTCTCCTATGGTTAATGTTACATCATTAGTGAAAATTAAACCAACATCATAAAAAATAATTGGTCCTGTTGCTTCCCAATAAGGATAGTCATCTTGCACAGCTGTGACTTTAACATAAATCTCATTATTTGAGAGATCTCCAATAGTAAAACCTTCGATTGGAGGTAATGTTAAAGTGTTTATAGTATATTTTATAGTCGTTCCTGGAACTACACTAACACTATCACCAAAATCTGTTGGGGAGTAAACTATTCTTTCATTATTGTTTATAGAACCGGTTACTGCAAATAATGGTGTAGCGAAAAGCAATATAGCTACAAAAACAATTAATTTGTTCGACTTCAAAATCTTTCACCATTTTATATGTGAACGTAAGTAAAAGAATAATTTTTACTTACAAATATATTATATACACCAAGCTTATAAATAGTTACTATTAAACGTGAAATTCTTTTTTTTGTGAAAGTTTATTTCTTCAAGTTCAACCATTTATATTCGATTTTAATTTTATTCTTCCAATATTGAAACCAACAAAACAAAGTATTGGAGCTATAAACCAGAAAACATTCCCTACAATTAAAATAGCAAACTCCCAGGTTTCTATTAATGAAAATAATTCATCTAAAGCACCTGCTATACCTATAATTAACATTCCAATAATTACAAAGGCAAAACCTAGTATAAAGAATAATATCCTACTTTTTATAATTCCATCAGTAACTTCATGTCTTGTTTTAATTAAATAAAATAATGCAGTAGAAACCATTGTACCAGGTATGATAAATAGAAAAATTAAAACCCAAGTAGCTTGTGTTGATTTAATACCTTCTCCAATGTCAGTTATGCCATCTGGGCTATCATAGACTATATAATCAAATAAAACTAAAATAATTGTATTTATAATGATAGCAATCAAAATTGGGAGAGTAAAAAACCATTTTTTCAGATAATACTGTCCTTTGTACATAATAAAAGCAGTTATAAAAAAGATAAATGATGAAATTGAAGCAAATCCAACAATGAAATCCCTTATTATTTGAGCACCTTGTGTTGGATGTTCATAAAGAAAAATTAAACCTTGTAAAACCC
>JAEOUJ010000376.1 GCA_016839405.1 Candidatus Gerdarchaeota archaeon
CCACCACCTGAACAAATTGCAGAAGTAAACAATTTAACAAATGGAGTCCGTTTACGCATATAACCATCATATAAAGCTATAGATTCCATTACATTAGGTATACCAGAACCTTTTGATTCAGGATTAAAAATCCAAATAAGAGGTGCTGTTAATAAAACTGCTAATAAAGGTGTAATAATTATTGCTAGAAACCTACCTGCATTGAAACTTTCTGCTATTAATGGGAATAATTTTTGTAGGAAAATAATATTAGCTCCTTCTACCAACCATTCAAAAGCCCAAGCTGATAGTGCACCAATTATACCAACTACAATAGCAATAGCATTTATAACAAAATATTTTGATTTAAATAACTCTACAATTGCTTTTCTTGGGTGTTTTATATCATAAATAAAATTCTTCCAAGCTTTTTTAATTGAAATTCTTGATTCTTTCAATCTATTATCAATATAAAATTTTAATTCACTAGTTGATTCTTCTTTATCAATTACATCTATTTCTTTGTCTTTTTCTTCAAGAGATTTCTTTTTTTTAGATGTCATTGATTTGCTTCCTATAAAGAAAATATCTTTGAATTATAAGTTAATGTACAATATAGTCTACATTATTCTTTGATAATTCTTATAAGGTTTTCAGAAGTGCTAATCTTAAATAAAAAATAGATGAAATAGAAAAATTGAAAATATCTTCAAAATGATGCATTTCAATAAATGAATGTGATTAATATGGGATATACTAAATGTGATGTATGTCAAGGAACAGGTAAAGAAATTATTACAGAAACGACTTGTCCTGATTGTAAAGGTATGGGTAGCACAAAAATAATACTATCGTCATTTGATAAAACTGATAAATCCAATGCATGTAAAACATGCAATGGTTTAGGTAAAATAATTAAATCTAAGAAATGTGTTTCATGTAATGGACAAGGGAAAATTTTAATTTGTGATTCATGTGGAAAACAATTATCTGAAGATGAGATTACTCCTGGTGTAGGTCATATTTGTCAAGAATGTAAAGATGTACCAATTGTTTTTGTTTTAAAACCACCATGTAGTGCAAAAACCGTTAAAGTAGGAACATATTACCAAGCTACTGTTAGAAATTTCAAGGATTTTGGTGTTTTTGCAGAGCTTTATCCAGGTATTGATGGATTAATACGCAACAGGAATTTGAAGGGATTAAAAAGATCTGATATTGGGAAACAAATTATAGTTCATGTTAGTGGAAAAACTAGGGATGGCAAATTAGAGCTAACTCCAGTTGATTTGAAAAATTTTAGACATGGTGTTCAAAGAGATTCAATGAGTCGATTAAATATTTCATCAATATCACGAAAGATGGAAAATAAACAAATTCTTATACAAGGCAAAGTTTCTCAAATTCGAAAAACAAGTGGACCCATTTCTTACAATTTTGTTGATGAAACAGGCTCAATTGCAGGTGCTGCTTTTATTAAACCTACAGAGGAAAATCCATACAAAGACATTGCTGTTGGTGATATCGTAGAAGTATATGGTATTATTAATACTCATAGAGATATTTTACAGATTGAAATAATGGATATGATTGAAGCAGGACATGAAGAAACTAAGGTTATTTTAAAACGAATAGAAAAAGCACTTGATATGAAATCCCAACCAAAAGACGTTCCATTTCTTATAAAATCAAAAATTTTAGATAAAATGAGAGATGATTTGTATAAACTTGCAAAATTAATAAGAAGAGCAGTTTTCGATGGAACACCTGTCTTATTAAGACATCATGCTGATACAGATGGAATAACAAGTGCTGTTGCCTTAGAACATGCTATAATTCCTTTATTATTGGAAGAACAACCTGAAGCTGCTGATTATAGGATAAAACGATCACCATCTAAATCACCTTTTTGGGATTTTATTGATGTAACAAAAGATGTTGATTTTGCTTTACAAGACGCAATAAAATTTGGTGATAAATTACCATTTATTTTATTAATTGATCTTGGCAGCTCCACAGAAAGCTTGGCTTCAATAAGAAAAGCAAATATTTTTGATATTAATGTAGCTGTTTTAGATCATCATTTTCCTGAAAATATTGTAAAACAAAATGTCTTATTGCATATAAATCCATATTTCTATGGTGGAGATTATAATTTATGTTCAGGAATGCTTGGAGTGGAACTTGCACGTATAATTAATCCAGATATATCAGATAAAATAGATTATTTAGCAGCAATTGCTGGAACTGCTGACAGAGTTGAAAGCTCTGAATTAGAACAATACAATAAAATAGCGAAAAATAAGGGATTAAATGAAGAATTGTTAAGAAAAATTGCATTGGCAATTGATTATGAACAATATTATTTGAGATTTGCTGATGGTAAAAATATAATTGATAGTATATTAGGTTTTGATGACTTTAAAAGTAAGTCACATTTAGATTTAATTGATCTCCTATATACAGAAGCTCTGGAAGCTCTTGATGAACAAATTAAAATTTGTGAAGCACATCTAAAAACAGAAGAGCTATCAAATGGTATAATATTAGGTAGAATAGATGTAGAAAAATTCGCCAAGCGATTTGAATTTCCACCTCCTGGTAAAACGACAGGAGCTATACATGATAATTTATGTTTAAAAAATCCTGATAAAGGTGTTATTACATTAGGATTAGGACCTGATTTTGTTGTTCTTCGATCAAAAGGAGTTCTAATAAATTTTCCAATGATTATTAAAAATATAAAAAAGAAATTACCCAGTGCTGGTATTGATGGTGGAGGACATGAAGTTGTTGGTTCTTTGAAATTCATAGAAGGCATGTATGAAGAGGTAATTTCTGGTTTAATTAAAATTTTATCAAAAGTTGAAGTTGAATCATCTTCATCAGAAATAAAAGAATGAATAAATATATTAACGCAGCATATTAAAAAGAAATTTAAGCAAATCTATAGGGATAGTAATGAGTTCAACTAAAAAACCTTCAGAGAAAGATCCTGAATGGGCTTATGAGACATTAAGACCAAGGTTTAAACATGAATATAAACTACTAGAGAAAGTTGAATTCTTAACTTATTATTTTGTTGGTCCAACTAAGAAATACAAAGGTATTGTTGATTTCTTGCCACGAAAAAGTATCCTCAATAAGATAACACCAAAAATGAAATTAGGTTTTGTTGGCGATCTAATGAAAATGAAAAAAAGGAATTTAACAATTGGACTTGGGATAAGGAAATTTTTCAGTGATATAGATTATTTCATTGGTAATTTTGAGGGGATAATAACAAAACGGAAAAATGAGGTGGTTTCTGAACAAATACATGATGAGAAATTTCTAGAAATATTAAAAACACTTCATTCTCCTGAAAAAACAATACTTTCTTATTCAAATAATCATGCAAATGATTTCGGTTGGAATGAATATAAGAGAAGTTACCAAATAGTGAAGGATCATGGTTTTAATGTAATAGGCAGAAGGGATGAACCAAATTTATTACTCGGCAATAAAGTGAATATTGCTGTTGCTTCAGCTTGGTCAGATCATCCTTGTGAATTTATCTCCAATTTTAGAGAAATTAATGAATATTATAATCCAAATGCAGAATTCAATATTTTTTATCCACATTGGGGATATGAATTACAACTATATCCACATCCAAAACAGCTAAAATTTGTAGAACATATGTTAAAAAATTGGGATATGATTATTGGACATCACACTCATAATCCACAACCAGTAACAGAGTTTTCAACTAAAAGCGGCAAAAAATTGGTTGCATACTCACTTGGGGATTTTACTTATGGTGTTAGATACAAAATCTATCATCATTATGGCATAGTTATTAAAGCAGAAATTGGTCCGAATAAAGAAGGTCAATGGCAAGTTGGTAAAGTCGAATGGGAATTTAATTTACTTAGATTTTTGAAAAATAAAGAAGTTTTATTAGATTTAAATATGAACTGCCGTTGGTTTAAAAACATATAATTTCAATATTTAGCTTGTTTTTGCTGAGCCTTTAGCTATTACATCATGTTTATGAATGCTCTCAAGACTTTTAGCTATTGCTTCTAATTCTAATACTTTATCTTTATAAATTTCTTTTGCATTCGCTAAAATACTTCTACAAACATCTTCAACAAACATTGGATTATCATACATACAATCTATAACACATTGTTCATCTTCTGTTTTAAGAATGGAGTAAGTTTCAGCTGGAAAAGAATTTCTTAGAATTTCCACCATGGATTCAAAAGATGGCATTTGATCTATTGTGCCTTTTACACTTAATTTTCCTAAAGCTCTTTGAACATGAGTTCGTTTATCAGGACTATTCTCCATTGCATGCGGGCATACAGTATTACCAATATATTCAATTGTTATTCCAACTAAAGAGTCTTCATTTTTTTGTGCCCAAGTATTAACAGTGACATTGACTACTTCAAATGTTTTTTTCTTGCTAATTGGAGTATTTGTTTCATAAAAGAAATCAAAATTCATTGATAAATGAGCATTAGTGTAAGGATGTTTTTCTTGTAATTTTCTTAGAACTTGTAATGAAAGCTCTTCAACAGAATTATGAGCATTTCTTTCGTCGTTGATTATTTCAACTACTGATTCACTTATTCTTGACATATGAACTCCTTTAATATCCGCTGGAAGATTAATTGTTGCTTCTATAATAGGTGTTAAATGAAATGTCCTACCATTGCGTTTTATTACGAGTAATGTTTTGAAATTTGTTATCCCAACATAGTCTAAAGAAATTTCAACTTTTGGCTTTTCATTTTGTGTTTCAATATTCTTTTTCAATTTTAGTCACTCAATTATACAGCTAAACCATTCTATAATTCAAATTTTAATCACTAAATTAAAACTCTTTGTTTTGATTTCATTCAAAATAACATCATATTTTGCAAAATAAGAAAAGCTTTTCAGTAATATATGTTTGTTAGTTATAAAGACCTCAAATTGCTGAGAATAATGACTATAACAACTATTTTATTCGATATGGATTCAACACTTAATACTATTGATGAAGAGGCTTTTAGTCAAAAATATTTTGAGCTTTTACATGATAATTATTTTCCTGAATTTGGAATGCAATATTTTCGTGAAACTTTAACAGAAATAACTATGTATGTTATGTCAAGTAAAAAATCTAAGGAATTAACTGTTAGAACATTTATGAAAGAGATGTCAAAAAATTTCAAAAAATCCCCTAAAAAAATCTATGATAAATTCAAATCATATTATGCAAATGAATATTCACAATTGCAGGAATATGTTAAACCAGCCAAATTTGCTAGAAAAGCTGTACAACTTAGTTTTGAAAAGGGATATAATGTAATAATTGCAACTACTCCAATTTTTACAGAACATGCAATACTTCAAAGATTGAATTGGAGTGGAGTAGCTGATTTTAATTATCAACTAATAACTCATGCTGAAAATATGTATTTTTCAAAACCTCGAGAAGAATATTACTTAGAGATTAGAAAAAAAATTAATCGAAAATCTGAAGAATGTATAATGGTTGGCAATGAATTTTTGGCTGATATTGTTGCTCCTACTAAACTTGGTATGAAAACTTTCTATTGTGCAACAAATAGTGAAGATGACTTCTTTTATTCCCCAGAATTAAAACGTTTTAGTAAAATAAAACCAACCTATTTTGGTAATTTAGAATATTATATCCAACTTATAACTGATGATTTTAATATATAATAAAAATTAAAGCTAAAAAAATTCCTTTAACTCATTTTCAGAATAGAGAATTATTCCCTTTTCAAGCAATTTAGCTGAAGTAACACCACAACCTTTTATCAGATATTCACCATTCACTGATCTATTAAAAATGAGTTTCACACCACATGAAGGACTTCCTTCTTTCATTATTGCATGTTTTATTTTATATAATTTTACTAATTTAATTGTTTCAGCAGCACCTTTAAGGAAATTATCTGTTACATCAATATTTATACGATTGATAACATTAGCTCTTTTTTTTAGTACATCATGTCCATTTCCTTTAATAATACATTGTGGTTCTCTAGGAGTAGGCAACCCACCTAATTGCTCAGGGCAAATTGGCAGTAGTTTTCTATATTTCATTATTTGTAATACATTATCATCTCTAATGTTCAAATTATCATAGGTGCAATTAATTCCAAGTAAACATGCACTAACTAGTATAATTTTATCTTTTTCTGGAAAATGCTTATCAATCTTATCATTTAAAGAATTTATCAACATAACACTCAGTAACAATTTATCTTAAGATTATATAAAATTGATACATTAAAACTGGAGAAAAAATTTGGTATGAATAATCTCACTAGTGAGATAAAATACATTAGTGGTCAATACTCAGTTAAAGCACATTTGTATAGTTTATTCACTGGAATTTTATATTTAATTGCAGGAGTTATTGACATTAAATTTCGAAAAAATGTTTTTAAAAATTGCTTGCCAAAAAAAGGAAATGAAAAAGTACTTGATATATGTTGTGCTAATGGAAAAGGTACAATGATATTAGCTAAAGAATTTCCAGATGGAAATGTAGATGGACTTGATTTAAATCCTAGCATGATTTTTTTTGCTAATCAAAGAGTGAAAGATAAGCATTCTATCAAATTTTATGTTGGTAATTGTGCTAAAATTCCTTTTCCAAATAGCAAATATAATATCATAAATGCATGGTTAGCTCTACATGAAATTTCTAGTTCTTTGTTAAAAACAGTTGTTTTGGAGATAAAACGTGTTTTAAAGAAGAATGGTTATTTATTTGTTTTTGATTTAACAATTCCAAATAATCCATCCTTTTCAATGCGTCTAATATATTATATTTTCAGATTATTTGAAGATGAATCTGCAGCCAAATTTATGATGATAGATCAAGGTGCTTTTCTAGAGAGATTTGGTTTTAAATTAATTAAGAAATGGGAAGTTTTAGAGGGATTTGCTAATATTCTATTATTGGTAAAAGAATAATTAAATTATAAAAAATAATGCATAAGAAGAATTATACTAAACCCCTTTCAACGAGCATACTAAATTCTTCAAGAGAGAGCTTCTTGCCTTCTTTGTATTTTTGTAAAGCTTTAGCAGCACGATTTTCAATTGTTTCTTTAACTTCCTTAAAGTGTTCAACTCGAGCTTTTTGTTTGAGATTTTGTAAATCCTTTTGGTGTTTTTCTTTTTCTTTGATAATCTCAATAAATTTTTTATGTGTTTCATCAGCAATTTTCTTGGTTTCAATGAAATCTTTATGGCATTGGTCTGCTTCTTTTCGTATTTCATCAATTTCAGTGAATAATTTAGTCATTTCATGGTGATGTCTTTGAGAAGATTTAGCTGTACGAATTACAGATTTATGGAAATGATTCATTTCAGCTTTTAAGCCTTCATAGGTACTGAAACGAGCATTTCGCTCTTGTCGTAGTGCTCTTATTGCTTCTGCTTCTTCTAATTGCTCCTGTAAATCTGCTATTTCTGAAACAAGCCTTCGTTCCTCTTCAGCTGGAAGAATCTCCGTTTGGATTTTCCATTCTAATTGTTTAAGATTTCGTCTTAAGACTTTCTCTGGCACAGGAGGTTTTGGCAAAGGTTCAAGCTGTTCTTCTTCTTTTATTTGATCAACTTCTTTTTTGGCTTCAGCTAATTTTTTACGAACTTCTTCTCTTTTAACTTTAAATTCCTGTACCTTCTTATTATCTTCATCTCTAGCAGTTTGATGCTCTTTTACTTTAGCAATAAGTTCTGCCATTTTTTTATTTAATTCATCTCGTCTGTCTGCTTTTTCTCGAGCTTCTGTATTTAGCTTATCTCGTTTTTCTCGAAGCTCACTAGCCTCTTTTTCGAGATCAGATAATTTAACGATTATTTGATCGACTTCTGATATCACGTGAATCGCCTAATTGTATTCATTAAGGGTTTATATATAAGTTAAAATTTATCTTTTAACTCAACTATTCATACATTTATACCAAATCTTTGGTACTAAACGAAATGAAAGACAACCTTTTTATAAATTCTTCGTTAAACTTCATTTCTCATATGATAGTTAAGCACATGGCAATTAATCTTATTAAAGTTCATTTGGAAGGAAAAAGTTTTGAATGAACAAAGTTCAAACTATACGAAATGCTAAAAAAGCAATAAGAATTCGCCAATATAGAGTAAAAAATATTAATAAAAAGCTATGAAAGCATACACAAGGCGTGACTTTATATGACAAGCAGATTCTTGAAAGTATTCAAACCATTTACTCATTTGACCTTTGAAGTAAAGAAACCTGATAGAAATGTTTCCTTCAAGGAAAAAGCAGTCTGGACAATTGTCTGCTTAGTAGTTTATTTCATAATGATTAGTGTGCCATTATATGGAATTGAAGATACTACTGGTACAGCAGATCCATTTTTCGCCATGCGAGCAATTCTAGCCTCTCAAAGAGGAACTCTTGGAGAACTAGGTATTGGTCCAATTGTAACTGCTGGTTTGATTATGCAATTGCTTGTTGGTAGTCAAATAATTAAAGTTGATTTCAGTAATCCAGAAGAAAGAGCTCTTTATACTGGTGCTCAAAAAGTACTAAGTGTTTTAATGATTCTCTTTGAATCTGGTGCTTACATATTTGGTGGTGCTTATGGTGATAATATCACATTAGTAAATGGAACTCTTATATTCCTTCAACTATTAGCAGCTGGATTAGTAATCATGCTGATGGATGAGCTGATACAGAAAGGCTATGGTTTAGGTTCAGGTATATCTTTATTCATTGCAGCAGGTGTTTCTTTCAATATCTTAAACGGTTTATTTGGCTTTACTGAAGGCATTGGTTCTAATGTTCCCGGAAGATATTATGGAGCTATAATAGCTTTCTTCTATGGTTTAACTCATGATGAGAAATTCTTAAACGTAATTTATCGACCATTAAATCCTGATATTATTGCTTTTCTGGCAACGATAATTGTTTTTGGTCTGGTTATCTATGTTGAATCAATGCGGATTGAAATCCCAATATCACATGCAAAATATAAAATACCGGCTCGGTATCCCATAAAATTTCTGTATACGTCGAATATACCTGTAATTCTGGCTTCAGCATTATTTGCTAATGTATACTTTATATCGCAA
>JAEOUJ010000377.1 GCA_016839405.1 Candidatus Gerdarchaeota archaeon
GATCTTTTATTAATTAAACTCACTTTCAAAATATATGAGCCATCATTCAATTTATCCGTACATTCAATATTTTCGATTTCTAAATACATCACTTCATCAATAACTGGCCCACCAGTTCGATAGTATAGTGGCAAAAATATTGCAGTGAAAATTATTGCTATAACAAATACAACATCGATAATTATTCCTAATGTCTTCTTTTTAGTCAATCACATTAGCTCCTATTTTTTATAGTTGTTATTTCCTTTTTAATTTATCCAGATTTTTTTTTGCTTTACCCAAATCCTTTTTTAGATTTGATTTATAGAGACTTCTAATTATTTCCAGGAGATAATTATACGAGCGATTTAGAAAACATTGAAGTCATTCAAGATTCTTCCACTCAACTACAAAAAGAAAACCTCTATCTTAATGGCAATAAAAAAGGTCTTCTTTGGCTTGTTTCTATGTTTGCCACTGCTACTGTCAATATTTTTATGCAGTTTTATTTCGCTTTTGCTTATCTTTATGGTATTTCTAAAGCAGCTCTTGGTTTTCTCACTTCCATTCGTAATTTACTTCAAGGTCTTTTCCAAGGTTCTATTGGTCGTTTATCTGATAAAATTGGTAGAAAAAATATTCTTTTCTTTGGTTTTATTATTAGTTTTTTAATCCCCTTACCACTTTTATTTAATCGCAGTCAATGGCTAATGATTTTAATTGCTGTTATTCAAGCATTTTCAGTTAGTATTATTATCCCAACTTGGAACGCTGTTCTCGGTGATGTTACCCGACCTAGCTTTAGAGCTACTTTTATTGGTCGAATTACTTCTGTTGCTAGATTATTTTCTGTTTCTTTGACTCTTGCTCTAGCAGGTATCTTTGCTTTTATTGAAAATCGATACAGTAATGTAATTACTATTGGAAGTAAAACTTTCTACATTGGCCCTAATACCCAATTCAATATTGTTTGGTTGTTTGCAGCATTTAATGCTTTATTATGTATTGTTTTCCTTATTTTTATGCGAGAAACTCGTTTTGTTGCTAAAGAAAAAAGAAATGAAATCCCTAAAATGTGGGTTTCCTTGAAAGATAAAAGTTTCAAAAAATTCCTTTTAGTAAATTCTGTTTATGGTATTACTATGGCAATCATTTGGCCCATTAATCCAATTATTTTAACAGATGAAAAACTTTTGAATCTTGGTGAAAATTTTCCAATATTAGCTGTTTTAACTTCAGCTTTTGCTGTTTTTATTGGTTTAACAACTATAATTGGTGGAAAAATAAGTGATAAGATTGGTCGCAAACCTAGCATTATTGTTTCAATAGCTATATTGATTTTATTTCCCGTAAGCATGATTCCAGCTGTTGTAACTAATAATTGGCTCTGGCTTGTTTTTTCTCGTTTCGTAGGTGGAGTTGGCACAGGATTAAATTTTGTTGCTATAAATGCCTATACTTTAGATATGGCTCCTCGAGATTTAATGGGTGCTTATTCTGGAATGCGAGAGATGTTTTATGGAATAACTACTTTTATTGGTTCATTAATCTCTGGCTTCATCATTGAGGGGCTTGAAATTAAATTCACTAATTTAGGTAAAGAAAATCCCATCCAAGTTGCAATTATTACTATGTGTATAGGAGTAACTATTCTTCGTTCTATTGCTGCTACTGGCTATTTTTTTATTGATAGAGTTTCTACAGCAAGAGATTAACAGATTTTAGGAATTCTTTTTTATTATAGAGAACTTGAAATGTTAAGTTATAAAGGAGAGTAAGAATATTACCTTAGAAGAAACAACTATCGAATCTGATGATATTAATGAAAGTGAAGAATCAGAGAAGATAATAGTACCAAAACAAAAGAAGCTTTTCTGGCTAATATCTATAGGTAATAATAGCGCTCAATTGGTTCTCCTAAATTTCTTTCAATATTTTGCTGCAGAAATAGTTAGAGAAGGTCTTCTTGGTTTTCTTACAGCTATTCGAAATCTCATCTCAGCATTATTTCAAGGGAATTTTGGTAATTTCAGTGATAAAAAAGGTCGAAAATTATTCCTTTTAATTGGTTTCTTTCTAAGCTTTACTGCAACAACTCTTCTAATTTTCTCATATAATCAAGCTATGTTAATTGTAGTAGCTATTGTTCATGCTTTTTCTTTCAGCATAATAATACCAGTTTGGAATGCAACACTTGGTGATGTCACAGAAATAAAAGGTCGAACTACGTTTATTGGTAAATTAAGCTCAGTAGGTCAAAGTGTTGGCGTTATACTCATGCTTATTGTGGCTAGTTTATTCATTATCATTGATTTACGTTTTAATAATATGATTACAATAGGAGGATGGGGATATACATTAAATTGGGAAATTCAATATGGGATTATTTTTGCTATTTGTGCAATTAATTTATTGATTTGTGGTATTGGAATATTATTTTTACGTGAAACGAGAAGATTTGAAATAAGTATTAAACAACCAAAATTGCTAACAGCATTTAAGAATAAACAATTTAGAAAATTCATTATAGTAAATAGTTTCTTTGGCATAACAATGGCTGCTTTATGGCCAATTTATCCTGTAATTCAAGTAAAGATAATTGATATGGAATTTTATCAATTAATTATTGTTGCAGCTATTTATGCCATTCTTTTTAGCTTAGGTAATTTTTTCGGCGGATTAATAGCTGATAGAATTGGTCGTAAGCCAGTTTTAATATTCTCTAGGATTTTTATGTTTAGCGTATCTTTATTATACATTCCAGCTGTGTTATATCAATCCTGGTATTGGGTTATTTTCACCAATAGTGTAAGTGGTATGGGTAATGGAATTTTTATTGTTGTTATGAATGCTTATGCTTTAGATATGTCAACAGAAGAGAATTTAGGAAGTTATTCCGGTTTAACACAGGTTTCATGGGGCATTGCTACTTTCATTGGTTCATTTATCGCTGGATTTATTGCTCAATCAATCAGTGATAGGTTTGGTGAAATAACAATGGTATTATCAACAACTATCGCGATTGCTATTATGAGAGTTTTTGCTTCAATAGGTTACTTTTTCATTAAAGAAAGTTTAATTGAAGAAAATTCAACGAAAAATTAAACCAATAATTAAACCTTATACTATTATTTAAATTCAACAATTTCATTTTTGAGATTATTAAATTTGCAAGAAAATTCTACAAGGTTGTATCTTAATGACAGATGATTCTAAAGATGAATTAGGTGATTCAATTGAAATCAATCCAATTTCTGAGCACAAAGATACAATCCCACTTGTGAAAGATGATGAATTATGTCCTAAAGAAAGAGATCAAATAGATACTAAAGGTAATAAAAAAGCAATTTTTTGGTTAGTATCAATATTTAGCTCTACTGGTCAATTCTTTTTTGGCAATTTCTTTTCAGCTTTTGCTGTTGATGCTCAAATTAGAAAAAGCTTAGTAGGATTCATAACTTCTATACGCAATCTTTTAAGCTCAATCTCTCAAGGAACCATTGGATATCTTAGTGATAAAATTGGTCGAAAATTACTAATCCTTTTAGGAATTTTTATGAATTTTCTTGTTACATTACCACTACTTTTTACCAATAATACATGGGCAATTATTATTGTAGCAATTGTTCAAGCATTTTCTCTAAGTATTTTTATGCCAGCTTGGAATGCTGTTCTTGGTGACGTTACTAAACCTGAATTTCGTGCTACATTTATTGGTCGCATAACTGCAATTGGTAGATTAATTTCTGTTTCCTTTTCTTTAGTAATAGCAGTAATTTTCTATCTTGCTGATGAAATCTTTAAAGGTCGAGTTATATTAGGATGGACAGTTGATATTCCAGTTCAAACACAATATGCCATCGTATTTGGTATTGCTGCTTTTAATTCTCTTTTATGTTCAATTTTTATATTAACAATGAAAGAAACAAGAACAGAGAATATAGAAGTAAAACCTCCAGAGATGAGAGTTACTTTTAGAGATAGGAATTTTATGAAATTTGTATTTTTTTATGCCTTTTTTGGTTTAAGTATGTCTTTTATGTGGCCATTGAATCCTATTATGCAAGTTGATATTCTGAAAATGGAGGTATATCAGATTGCTATAATCTCTTCTGTTTTTATCTTTACAATGAGTGTGGTGCAAATTCTATCTGGAAAGTTAGGAGACAAAATAGGTAGAAGACCAATTTTTATTTTTGGAGCTTTTATTCTAGTTTTATATCCAATTAGTAGTATACCAGCTCTCATTATAGATAATTGGTTATGGCAAATTTTAAGTAATGCGATTGCTGGTCTTGGTACAGGATCATTTTTTGTAGCATTAGCAGCATTAACACTTGATTTAGCTCCTGGTACTTTAATGGGTGCTTATTCTGGCATTCGTGAGATGTTTTTTGGAATAGCTACCTTTATTGGATCACTATCAGCAGGATTTATACTTGATGCAATTGAATTAAGAGTTGGTAAAGAAAATCTCATGTTACCTGCAGTATACATGTGTATTGGTATAACTGTCTTAAGATTAATTGCAGCTATTGGTTTTCTTTTTGTTGCTGAAAGCTATCCAAAAGAACAAAGAGAGCTGAATAATAATAAGAAAAACAAATGTTAGGGGCATTTATTTTGTTTGAGTTGAACTATCCTCACATGAAGATGTTAAAGCAGCTATTTTAGCAGCTTTCTTTGCTTCATCAAGCAATTTAATTTTGTCTTTCTTATCTTTAGTTAGACTTTCAGTGATAAAGAAATAAAATATAGAAGTAAAGAATCTAAGGAAAGCAATGACACTAAAAGTAATATAAATCATATTTAAAGTTCCAACTTGGTTTTCTATACTAGTTGCAATAAAACCAGCTGTTAACGAACCAATAAAGGTAGTTATTCCCCAACCAACTTGAGTTAGTCCTGAATAAGCTCCCATTTGATCATCAGGTGCTAAGTCAAGAATATAAGCATTTTGAGCAACAGTCATTGCTCCTATTGCGCTACCACCAATAATATTAGATAAAATCAATAGAAGCCAATTATCAATTAGCAATGCACCTATCATAACTACTGGGATAGTGAACATTGCCATTCTACTATAAATAATCAAAGGTTTTCTACCAATACGATCACCAAGTTTACCTCCAAAGAATTGTGCTAAACTAGAACTTGTAGCAAAAATAGCATTAATAATAGCAATTTGAGAGAAATTCATCTCTAATAGGTCTACTTGAGCGATAGGAAAAATTGGCCACATAGTTGCCATTATTAATCCAAAAATTGAATTAATAATAAAGAATTTTTTAAAATCTTTATTCTTGAGTGCAATAAACATACTTGGTTGTTTTATTCCTCGTGATGCTTTTCTAGTTTCTTTTAAAAAGAAAATGCCAACTATACAAATAAGAAAATTTAGAGCTGCTAAACCAAACGAAAATAGATATTGAAACAACTCAGGATTTTCTATTTGAATTCCAAATAGGGTCCATGTCAAATAAGCTTCTCTTAATAAAGTAAATGAAACCGATAAAGCAAGCATTAAACTAACTGATATTGCAGTCCCAACAGCTGATAGCCGACCAATATATCTGGCTCTTTGTTCAGTTACAGTCAAATCACCTAAAGTAGCTGACCAAACGGGAATAATAATACTCAATGAGAATGCTTGAATTATGGAAACAACAATGAGCATTACAGGAGTATCAACGAAAATCAAAATAATTAAACTGGAGAATACTAGGAAAAATCCACCCATTAAGAAATAACGACGACCATATTTATCACTTAATCTCCCTATTGACCCTTGAAAAAGGGAACTCATTAAATTCCTTATTGATGTTATAAAACCTAGTTGGTTTGCTCTCACTCCAATGAAAACAGCAAAAGCTGAAAAGAAATTGAAAAGAAATGATTGACCTGTTGCATTGCCAATTGATATAAGATATAATAATCTAGAGCGATTTTTCTTTTTTATATCACTAGAATTTTCATTTGAAATTGAAGACGAATGTTCCTCAGTTGAGTTTGTGGGATCAATTACCTCATCATCATTTAATACAGAGGAACTATCGCCTGCCATTTAATACCGCCTGTAAAATTATAGAAATATATACAAAGAGTTTGAATATTAAA
>JAEOUJ010000378.1 GCA_016839405.1 Candidatus Gerdarchaeota archaeon
ATCATTTCATTGTTCTTCACTAACTATTGAAACCCCATAGGTAATTTAGGATCAAAGGATTGATTTTTTGCCATGTAATGTTCGACCTTTAATCTATTATTTCAATTTATTAGAAACAGTCTATTTTATAAAAGGTAATGCTTTAGAAACTAAAAGCAAAGAAAATATATTATGTTATAAATTTTGAATGAACATCTTCGAAAGATTTTTCTTTAAAATAATTAATTAATTAGCAAAATGAGCGATAAAATTCTCGATTTAATATGGACTTTAGATATTGAAAAGATGAATGACCATCTTCCAGCTGAAAGAAGATCACTAAAGGAATTATTAGAAAATGAAAAACCTGAAGTAAAGACAAAGAAAAATCAAACACATAAGGTTAGGAAAAAAGATCTTGAATTAGCATCACAATTAATACCAGAAAGTGAATGGGATAATGTAAAATTACCAATAGTTCTACTTCGTCGAACAAGTCTAGATAAAGGAATTTTTTCGGTTTCAGGTGGCAAAAGAGAATTATATCTCATTTATCGTTTAATTGGTAGAATAGGAGATAATTTTCAGAAATTTATGTTGGAAGAACATCAACCTTACATTTGGAAACCTGAAGCTTTCACCGCAGTAAGAAAAGCTAGTTCAATTGTTATAATAGGCTATACTTAAAACTATATTTATTTCAATAAAAAGACATTTTTTGGACAGATTTTTTCAATCTATTTCTTACTAAATTCAATAATGAGAGGTATAATTCAGAAAGATTGTTTTTATCTAATCCTAGCCAATTTAAGATAGCCAAATCAAATTCTTGCCGATCTTTAGATTCACATTCATTAAATATTGATTTTATTTGTCGTGAGAGAATTGGTTTAAATTTATCAATTATTTTTATTTTATCGTCAGTTGATATTTTTCTGGGGTTTAATATAGGAAGCATATTTAGATCATTTATTGAATATTGAAGAGCTCCTCTTCCAAGAGTTGTCCTTCCAAAAACCTCAAGAATTAGGTATGATAAAGTTGAATTTAATAATGCAATAATTAACATTTTTTCCTTTCTTAACTCTTCTTTTAACTTCAAACCATAAAATGTTTGATCCTCAATTACATAATCATCTGAAAACGAAAAATAAAATCTTTTATCAAAAAATCTATTGCAAAAAATATCTGCTTGTTTAACCTCACGAAGTGAATACCAATAAGGAAAATGACTTTTTACAGTAGGCACATCAGGATATCTTTCATTTCCTTTTGATTGTTGTTTTTTATTTGTTCTTTGTTTTTTGCCCCAATTTATATATGCTAATGCTCCTACTTTTCTATTTTTTTCAAGTGTCTCCATAGACATCTTGCAATTGAAAACTCTTTTTTCTAAATCTTTTTTTATAATTTGAATTTTTTTTATGTTCTTTGGACTTTTTATTAAAGGTACAAGAAATTCATTTTCTATTCTAAATTTCTTTATTATATCATTATCAATTATGAAATATTCATTTAATCCAGTTTTCATAGAATATCGTATTTTCCCAATTGATCCTAAATTTACGAACTTGTTAGGTTTTCTATTAAATAATTCAGTAAGTATTTTAGGTGAACGGAAATAAGAAGAACTCCATTTATTTCTAAAATCAAATTGATTTTTTAAATTACTAATCAATTGATTTCTATCTATTGTCTTTATTTGAAGATTTGCATCTTCTATATAATTTTCAAAAATTATTTGATTAAAAACCAAATCCCATCTCTGTAAATCATTAAAATTTGAATTAAATTGAACAAATTTTGTTGGTAGAAAATTATTATCATGTTTTTTAATTAATACTGAAATGATTGAATTAATACTACTTCTAAATGATTTGATTTGATTGTTTGAATATATATGTTTTAAATGAAAATTATTCAATAAGATTTTCTTAAAATTTATACCATAAATGACATCTAACCAAGAATTAGGAGTAATAAAGCACATAACTCCATTTTTTTTCAATAAGCTAATACCTCTATAAAAGAAATAAATATAGAAATCACTTTTTTTATCTCTAGGTAATTTCAAAGGAAAACTATTATTTTCTATCTTTGTTAAAATTTTTTCTTTATATTCGCTATGAGTTAAATTTCCTGGAAATTCTTCGACATGTCCTTCTTGGCGGATAAAAGGTGGATTGCCTATTATTATATCATAAGCTATTTTATTATTTCGAGGGAATAATTCATTATTATTAGCTAGAAGAATGTTTTTTTGTTGTAAATTAAATTGAAAATTATGAGTATTCAATAAATCCTGATTATAAATTGAAGCTAAAAGTAATAATCTTAATTTAGTTACTGATAAAGATTCAGCTTGAATATCAACACCAAATAGATTTGTTTCAATTAATTTTCTTAAAAACTTGTTTGTATTTGTTATTTGAGTTTTATTTGAGTTAATTTTTTTATAAAGCTCTAATATTACCAAAACCATTCCAATGATGAATCCACCAGAACCACAACATGGATCAAGAATACGAATTCTCTCTAATATTAAATTTAATGCATTTCTAATTTTTTCTAAATTATAATTATGAATTTCATTTTGTTTTTTCCCAATTAAATCAATGATTAATTTTTCATTTATGTTGGTATTCTCAATTAAGTAATTTGTTAGAACTTCTCTACACATAAAATAAATTTCAATATTAGATGTATAGTATAATCCAATTTTTTGCTTATCGGTAGTAAATTGAGAGTATTCAAATATCAAAGAAAAAATATATGGGGTGATTTTTATTTGATCATTAAGTTTTTCATTCAAGTCGTAATCAAACTGATTAATAAATTCTTGACTTAAAATGGAGGAATATTTATCAACAAATTCTTGAAATGATTTATCATTTTTAATTCTATTAGGGATAATTTCAAGATTTATTTTTGTTGTAAGTTTAAATTGATCATATAACAATTTCTTTATTAAATAATAATAGAACTCATGTATATTCGACTCATTCCCATAAATTGCTCTTTCTTTTTGAATTTGATTCTGATGGTATAAATATCTCTTTATAAAATAATCAAATATGGATATATTAGTACACATCATACTCATACCTAACTGAATAAATTCAATATTAAAAATCTAAAATAATTTTGGTGAGTAGTTTCAAATGAACTAAATTCTTAATTATTCTAGTTCAAATCAATCAATCACTATTTATTAGAACATTTCTCTTTATTATAAACAATGATAGAAGAATTTTTTGAATTTAATAACTTATGAATAAAAAAAATGAAAGGAGAAATTCTCCTTTATTAAAGCTATCTTCTTTTTTTCTTACGGAAGAATAAGGTAATAATTGAGAATAATAATAATCCAACAAAGAATGTAAATGGTCCCATGAATGGGGCTTTAACAGACAATTTTGGAATAGTAGTTAGTATTTTCGTTCCATTAACTCCTTGTGCAATGTAAATATATCCATTTCTTGCTACGATTGCATTGCTATCACCATGATTATTCCACGTACCAATTTTCTTTGGATGAGTAATTATAGTCGCATCATAAACTACGACTCCTTCGTTACCATCTAGTAAGTAAATATATTGACCATCAACATAAACCATAATTGGGTTTTCATAATTGAAAAATTGACCAATTTTAACAGGATTAGCATTATCAGTTATATCAATGATGTCAATTCCTTCCCAAGAAACTACATAAGCATAATCTTCTGTCAGAGTTAAATCATAATACAATGCATTTAATCGTGTCCAATTGCTATATGGTTCAGGTTTGTAAATATTGGATACATCTAAAATATGGAAATAATCAAATGATGCACAATAAAGATAGTTATCCTTCTTTTCGACATCTAAAACAACAGGAATTTCATCGTATACTAAAGAGAGTTGAGGATAATCTGGGTAGTAAATATCAACTATAAGTAAACCATCACCACCAGCAGATATGTATGCATATTCATCATCCACATAAATATCCATAAAATTATATGGTAATAATGAGATATTCCCTATTTGAGTTGGATTTATAGGATCACTTATATCAATTATTTTCATTCCGAAACCTGCTTCAAGAATATAGGCTTTTTCATCTTTTACAAAAACTTTGAAGATAGAACCACCATCATCAAAATACTTAGCAACCAATGTTGGATTTGATTGTGTTGATACGTCTAGAATTTCTAATGTATTTTCATCAGCAACATAAACATATGAGTCATCTATGTAAATATCATTTGAGTAGCCATAAGTATGACCTATTTTTTCAGTTGAAATTGGAGACCCTATTTCAAATTTGACAATTTCATAATTCCATGAATCATATACGTATGTTAGGTTACCAATAACTATTAAATCATTCATACTAATCGTAGTTTCATATTGAGTATAATATAATGGTTCTGAAGTGTTACTAACATCCACAAATACTAATCCATCTCCTTGTTCAATATAGAGAATATCATTGGCAACATAGATATCATTAGGACCTGTTTCATTAAATTCATATTGAGCAACTTGATTTGGTGCAACAGTTAAATCTGTAACATTAAAAATGAATAAATCATTATTGCTATTAAAGAATATATGATTATTATAATAGAATAGATCTCTAGTATTAGATAAAACAATATTCCATAATAAGATTATATTTGTCGGATCTGTTACATTAAGAATTCTAACTCTATCATCATCTTGTACAAAAGCAATTCCAGCATTAATATGTGTCTCTTCTAAATCAGCATTAGTATATGCATCTTCCATCACAGGATTTAATGGATCAGTTATATTCCATGAGTGAACGCCATTTGTATTAGTAACATAAATAAAACCATTATATACATTGATATCATGAATAGTCCAGGTATCAGTCCAATTTGAATATAGTCCATAATTAGATTTATTTAATACATAAACACCTGTTGTATTTGCACCATAAATATAATTATTGTTTACAAAGATATGATAACAATCGTAAATATCCCAGAGATAGCTAACTACTGGATTTTTTCCATTTGTTATATTCATCACTAAGAATCCTTCAACACCTAAAGGAATATAGGCTAATTCTTGGTAAATGAAAATCTCTTGGATAGAACCATAATTATCATCCCAAAAGGCAAATTCTGTAATATTAACTTTGTCTATAGGTGCTTTAGCATTAGCTACGAATATTAGTTCTTCTGGTTTATTTTCAGTTACAGCAGAAATTTGAGTGTAAAAAGTTAACGAGATAATTAAAGTTAAAATAAAAATAATGGTTACTAATTTATTTTTTCTTCCAATTAATATTTTATTTGAAATCATAGTATTAAACCACCATAATTCATAACTCACTAGTTCCTTTTAGCATAAAAACGCCAATATTAACAAAAGATTGAATCATTTAAAAAAATTATTTTATCAGCAAGTAAAATTATAAATTAACCATGAAATTTTAATTCCTTTTATAACATTAAAAGTTTACAAACGAACATTTCAAAAAAATAAAAAAGAATCTTCGAGCAAAAATTGATAAATTATAGAATCTAATTATTGAAAAACATAAAATTTATTCAGAGTTATAGAAAATGAAGTTTGGTAAAGTAACAAAGGAAATTATAAAAGAGATAGAAGAAGAAGTAGGAAAAGATGTAGTATTCGATGAAAAGATGCATAGATTGGCGTATTCAAGAGATTGGTCGCCAAGATTAGATAAAGATATAAAATTACCCGACTTAGTAGCAAGACCAAGAACAACGGAAGAAACAGCAAAAATAGTGGCAATAGCAAATAAATATAAAATACCAGTGACGCCAGTAGGTGGACTCACAGGAATGGGTGGCGGTAGTGTTCCTATTTATGGTGGCATAGTTATTGAATCCAAAGGAATGAATAAAATTTTAGAAATAGATGTTGATAATATGACTGCTACTGTTCAAGCTGGGATTACCCTTTGGGATCTTAATCAAGAATTAAAGAAATATGATCTTTATTTCCCTCATGAACCTGAAAGTAAGAAGGCTGTTCCAGTGGCAGCTTCTATTGCCTGTAATAATGATTCTGCTTTTGGAATTCGTCATGGTCGCATGGTTGATCATTTATCTAATGCTGTTATAGTTACAGGCGAAGGAAAAATCGTTCGTGTTGGCCGTCGTAAAGCAATGTGCTCTAATTCTGGTTATCAGCTTAATTGGCTCCTTGTTGGTTCTGAGGGAACATTAGGTGTTATCACTGAAGCTACAGTAAAAGTAATTCCTATTCAAAAAACTCGCATGGTTGATATGATTGTCTTTCCATCTTTAAAAGATTCAATGAATGCTATTCGTGATATTATACATTCTGGATTAGCTCTTGAATCCGCTCATATTAACTGTAAAAAACGTTTAAAATTCTACACTCATTCTTATCGTGAAAAGCATGGGCATGATCCTGAAATCCCTGAATGGGCTGAAGCTCTTTTAGG
>JAEOUJ010000379.1 GCA_016839405.1 Candidatus Gerdarchaeota archaeon
CTCGACCATCTTATTGGACAAGTAGAAGAAAGAAATTATTAGAAGATATTAGGAAACAAGTTAGAGGAATTAAAGAAGGTAGTAAAAGGATTAAACCTATTAAAACACATTTACGTGATATGATTATTTTACCTGAAATGGTAGGCGCACATATTGCTGTGCACAATGGAAAAGATTTTGTAGGTTTTGTTATTCATCCGGATCAAATTGGTCATATCTTTGGTGAATTTGCTTTAACAACAAAACTTGTTCGACATGGTTCTCCAGGTATGGGTGCAACTAAATCAAGCTTATATATTCCACTTAAGTAGGGATTTCTTTCATCCCTTCTTTTTCTTTTTAAATTTAGCTCAATCCATTAACCTTATTTATAATTAAGCACTAATCATTTTCTTGTAAGTTCTCAGATATGAATTACGCAAGATCTAAATAGGAGCATCAATGAATTTGTCTAGATTTAGGTTACCTGTTTGTAAAGATAAACGAGCTCAAAAAGGTCTTAAAAAACAAATTATCAATGTTTTTAGTATAGATGTAAATGAGATGGGTCCTAGTGTTGAAACAATAGCTTCTCCTTATACATGTGACGCATTATTTAATGATCGTGAAATCTCAATACTATTCACTACAGTTACTATGCTAGAAGTCAAAGAAATGATTTTAGGAGAATTAAAATTACTTTTCGAAATCTATGATAGTGTAATGTCTGATGGTCGTCCTTCAAAGAGAGTTATTGTTACAGTATGTGGTGAAGAAGCTAATAGTGGACAAGTTCGTGCTATTGTAAGAAATATGATACATAGCTCTGACAATGCTATTAAAAATCTCGAAAGCATTATTGAAAGATAAAAAGCAAAAATATATTCTTTTTACCAGCAGAAATTATATTAAGAATTCATTTCCAACAAAAGAATTTTAAAGCAAATAAAAAGGAATTTGCTTCAAAATAATAATTATCTTGATGTAAAATTAACTATTGTAGAGGTACATAAATTGACAATAGAACCTGATCAAATAACTGATGAATTATTAATAGGATTAGATGAATATTTAGCTGCTGGAGTACATATTGGTACTCGAATAGGCACAAATTCAATGAAGAATTTTATTTATTTAATAAGAAGCGATGGATTATATGTTTTAGATGTTAGAGCAACTGATGAAAGGATTAGAACAGTTGCTAAATTTTTATCCAGGTATGAACCAAATCAAGTGGCTATATTTTCAGCAAGACAATATGGTCAAGTACCTGCAAGTAAATTAGCTAAAGTTTGTGGTTTTAGAAGTGTTCCTGGACGTTTTATCCCCGGCACATTAACGAATCCTGAATTTACTGGATTTATTGAACCAGAGGTTATTCTTGTAACAGATCCTCGAGCAGATAAACAAGCTATAAAAGAAGCAAATAGTGTTGGTATTGTAGTTTCAGCAATGTGTGATACAGATAACGAAATGAAAGGAGTAGATATTTGTATACCTACCAATAACAAAGGTCGAAGAGCTCTAGCTCTAGTTTATTGGTTACTTGCACGAGAAGTTTTACGGGCACGTGGTGAAATACCTCCAGATGGCAATCTTCCTGATACAGTAGAAGACTTTACCTTTAAGGTATTACCAAGTAGCATGCAAATTACAACTGAAGACCAATTAGACTATGATGATTAAAATTATCCAAAGTATAAAAGAAATGTACCTCTCTTTCTTTTCAACCCATCCAATTTGGATAAATATACCCCCATCCTGTATATCCAGTTAATGTTATAATTCCCCAAACACCAAAAGCAAATATTAATCCTAAACCAATTGAAAGTGGTAAACCAGGCATCATTTTAACCTTTTCTAATAATTTTATTGTACCAATAGCGCCTATTATCACACCAACAAAAGCTGCAATTGCTGAATAGAATCCGAGTTTTATTAATGCAAAACTAAATAAAGTACCAAAGAAGGCTAAATCACCAAGACCAAGCTCGATATATTCTGTATAATAATATTCATATTCATCTAATCTACTATTACTATCTTCATTATTTTGAGCATTCAATTCATCTGGATTATCAGAAGCTATTTTTTCATTCTCTTTCTGATTTTTTTCACTTGTGCCATTATCATTATTATACCTCTCTTCACTAATTTCAGCCATTCTCTTAATCGGACCTCTAAAAACAGAAATAACATCATATATACTCAATCCAATCATAACAAAAACAGCTGCTAATGTTGGTAAGAATGTTGCTAAGAAAGTTCCAGCAAGCACAGCAAAAAGCATAGCCATAATTTGAGGCATAGGATGTTTAATTATCTGATAAACCATTGATAGAACGGTTATTATTGCATAAGCTAACCCAAGAACAATACCAATTACTATGATTAATATATCTGTGCTATAGCTAAAAACAACATTGTCTGTAAATAAATCGAGAAAGTAGTAAGGAGCAGTGAAGACTAACATAAAAACAAAGAAGAAAGATGTTAATGCAATCGAAAAAGCAAATATTGCTTTTAATAGCTTTATGCTTCCATATTTGAATAGAAGAAAAATTACAAATGCTCCTACAAAAGCAATACCAACATAAAAAAGAGCAACATAAGCTGCATTTTCAAATAATCCGCCACCGAATGGTGGGGTTGCTGGAGGTGGACCTGAACCTCCACCAAAATCGGTATTGAAATAACCAAAGATGATAAAACTGCAAATACCGCTTAAAATTGAACAAATTAAAATTGGTAGTGAGAGTGATAATATACGTTTTTTTATGGTAATAGTAAATGTTCCTAATTGGCTAGCGTAACTCATAAATTTCCATTCCATCAATTTGATTATTTATCATTATTTTATCCTTGTATACAAGAAATATTTGTTTATGAATCTAAATAAAGATGATTTTCAAGAATCAATTACTTGATTTATCAGTTATAGATTCTTCTGTTTCTGCACTCGGTTTCTTTATGAAAGCAGTCACTAATATAATTAAACCAATGTTAAATACAAATAAACCAGACCATAATGTCCAATCAGCCCAATCCCCTTGTGTATAGGTGATTGCTCCAGTTATAACTAAACCTAAACCTATTACTAATAAAATAATTGAGGTAATTAAAGGTCCTTTTTTCATTGTAATCATATCCTTAAGATAATTACTATTTTTATTACCATCTTTTGCTTTTAGTAGATTCATTTTAATTAAAAGGTTATGCTGATTAATAAAAATGAGATAAAGAAATTATAATAAATCCTTAATCAATGCTGAGATATTAGGTTTTTCTTTTCTTAAAAAATCAATTAAAAATTCACCGAAATTGGGATCATATTGGCTAAGTAAATCTTTTATATATTGTTTAAATTGTTCAGATTCACCATATGTTTGTAAACTCTGTATTATTTTATTAGCACTATTTAACATTTCATTTACTTTGTCTCTAATATATTTAGGTCGTTCATTGGATCTTTTCCGCCACATACTTCGTAAGAAGTTATGTAAAAATTCAGAACGTGGACCACCATAAGCACTCATTGATTTGAGATTAACTCTTACTGCATTTTTAAATAACTTGTCAGTTCCTTCTTGTGCACCCATAATATCAAATTGATCTAAATCTATCTCAGCAAGATTTGTTGTCCAAATTTGAGCATTTATTGCTTTATGTGGAGCAAAAATAGATAATGCTTCTATTATATGATAAACATCTAAAGGATTATCACCAATTATAACAATTGGATCACCAACAAGAATAGCTCTTACAGCTATATCCAATCCTTTTCTTATATAAAATCCTGCAATATATGCACAATCTTTGTAAATACGAATTAACCTTTCTGATAAAGAAAGACCTGCATCAAGTGCAGCAACACCAAACGTTTTTTTAACTTCATTTAGATAAATATCAGGTGATCTTCCTTCTATTTTTAAAGTATTAATATCTCGACTAATTTTAAGTAAAATAGAAGCTGCATTAGTTATTTCACGAAGTAATTCTTTAGGATCGGAAATTCTTCGTATTTTCTTTACAAGGTTTTTGGTGTATTCAGATGCTTCTCCTCCAATAATCCGACTTGTATCTAAATCAATAATAGTAGCCCAAGAATAGTATTTCATTATATCTTTAGGGATAACTACAATATCAGCATCTCTTGGATGAACAAAAGTGTTACTTTTCGAGATTTTTAATTCTCTGTGAGGACTAAGAAGTTTCATTGTTTCAAGTAAATTATCAACTAATTCATCCTGAAAAATTGTTTGTTGATTACTTGTAATTACAATCAAATCACCCATAAATAAGGCTTCAAAAATATTTTCCAAATCTTTTCTAAATAATGAATTAAGTAAAAATGGATCTTTGTTTTTCTCGTTTGGTATTCTTATTTTACCTGAAATGAAAGTTTTTTCTCTTCTTAAAGAATTTTGTGGCAAATTTCCACTTTTGGGAATAATTATATTCATTCTATTAGCTTTATCTATTTCTTGAGCAATAGGATCAATTTTTAATTTTATCTCTCTTGAAATTTTCTTTACAGGTGCATCTACAATTGTATCTTTTTTAGATTCAATGGCAATGTCAGATGAAGCTTCTGAACTTATTAAATCAGGAGGAGGCATCATAGCTGATTTAAAGTCATCTGTTTTGTCATAAGATATTTGATTTTCTGATTTAGAACTACTGATTTCTGTTTGTGATTTTTGTTCTTTACTAAGCTTAGATTGTGGAATTTCTAATTGTTCAATTTTTTTAACATCAGCTAAAGTTGAATCTTTTTTGGTTTTAATTTGTATTCTGGGGGATTCATTGGATCCAAATGGTTTAATTGAATAATATGATTTATCAGAAATTGTTGTAATATACAAATAACCTTGTTGATATATTTCTCGTAATTGCTTGTCAACATCTGAAGTAGAAAGACCTGTTACTTGTGAAATTATTTCAGAAGTAACAACTTGCATTTTAACCAAAATCAATGCAACCATTTGTAAATCATTTGCCAAATTAAGAACTTCAAATGCATCAAGTTCTTTTCTTACACCTGAAGCCTCGATTTTTCGTTTATCAAATGCTTGAACAAGTTCAGTTAATATTGGATTGAATGAGCGAAATTGTGAAATTTCTCTTCCATCAAATTGGTTTATTACTCCCAAAGAAAAGTGTTGAAAGAAATAAGCTTCCAATTCAGGAATGAATATTGATCTTATGCTTGTTTCCTCAAGATCGGATCCCACAATAAATAATACATTATTACTAGCATGATAGTAATATTTTGTTCCTTCAAGTATTATATCTTGTATTTTATCAGTAAATTCAGAAATAGGTCCACTTAGCCAACCATAGAATTTTTCCAAACGCTCTCTTTCTTCTTGATCTGTCATCTTAACAAATCGCATACCAGCAATTGGTGTATCCTTTATGATTATCCAAACGAAGTGAATCATTTATTTTGGACCTTCAATATTATATGTTATACTCGTATTTGATATAACTAGTTACTGTAATTTATAGTTTGATTCCTCTATTTTAAATTTAATGAATTAAGAGAAAATAAATAATTTTTGCGAAAGATTAACTTTTAAGTTGATGATTTAGTAAAATTCCTTTAATAACCCCAGTATTTATTATCTTCACTTAAGCTTCGCTTTAATTGTATCAAATCATCAAGAGCTTCTTTTTCATCTATTGTTAAATCTTCATAGAATTTTTCCTTGA
>JAEOUJ010000380.1 GCA_016839405.1 Candidatus Gerdarchaeota archaeon
CTGGTTTGAATAAAAATAAAGTGAAAAGGAATATAATAGACGAAGGAATCAATTGGCTAAAAATAACTCATGATCCTTTTGAACATCCATATACAGATTGGGATTTCGTTGGTTTTGGTCAGAGAATACAAACAAATAGTAGTGGATTCACAAATCTTCCAGCTAAAATACAACAACAAATTGGTGATAAGATCAAAATTAAAAATGAAGAAATTGGCCATACAATGGCTACAATGCGAGAATCAAAGATGAATGAAGTAATTGGTTCTATTCCTAAGTTTTTAGAAACAGCTGAGAAAATTTATCCTCCTGGCATGATAGGTCTCTTTGGTTTACAAGGTGCAGTACCAATTAATCCAAAAAACAATCGTCCAGATTGGGTGGTTTTTGATGTAAGTATGAGGGTTCCAGGTGATCCCGCTATTGCTGCAAGTCCTCAAATGAATAGTTTGACATTGAAGTATAATAAATACCTACCAAAAGACGTATCACAAATAACTTCACCGCTAGATTTACCAATGATAGAAATTATTCAAGCATCTAAGACTGGAAAAATGTCAAAAATAGTAACTTAAACAAATATCCCTCAATTTAATTAGAAAAATTATTATCTTCACTTTTTATAGTGAATGATATGAATGAGGAAATCATACACTTCAAAGATGAAATTTTTTCACTTCAAGGCGTTTCATTTCAAATTGAAGAAAAAGAAATCCTAAAAGATATTTCTGTATCTATTGACTCGAGTGATATTACTGGAATAATTGGTCCTTCTGGTGCTGGAAAAAGTACTTTTTTACGTTTATTAAATAAGCTAATTTCGCCTTCAAAAGGAATTATTATCTTTAATAATCAAAATTTGAATGATTTGCCTTCCCAACAGGTTCGTAAAGAAATTGGAATGCTTCAACAACAAGCATTTTTATTTAATGGAACAGTAGAAGATAATTTATTATATGGACCAAAAATTTGGGGTATAAAATATTCAAATGAAGAATTATGTTCTTTATTAGAAAAAGTTGCTTTAGATGAGGATTTTCTATATCGTGAAATTGATGGTCTTTCAGGAGGAGAACAACAAAGAGTAAGCTTGGCAAGGAGTTTGGCAAATAAACCAAAGGTTTTGCTACTAGACGAACCAACTAGCTCTTTAGATATAAACTCTGAGGAAATAATTGAAGAAACAATTTTAAAATTAAAAAGTGAAGGCATTAAGATCATTATTGTAACTCATTCATTAGAACAAACTGAAAGAATTACTGATTCATTACTTTTCCTGCGTGAAGGTAAATTAGCTGAAAAAATTTGCACTGTGGATTTCTTCAAAAATTATGAGAAGAAAGAAATCAGAACTTTCTTTAAGAAGAGAAAAGATATGGAGGAATAATTTTTGGCTAATATAACAGAAATATTCGATGAAATCTATGCTACTTTAAGACTTACTAATATTTGGATCAGACTAGCTCTTTCTAGTATTTTACTTGTTATTCTTATTGCTTTATCTCTTTGGCAAAAAACAAATTTAGAAGTTAAAATAATATGGAGTTTTATTAGAGGTTTAATTCAAATAATACTTTTAGGATCTATTTTGCTGCTTATTTTTGGAATTGACGAAATCTGGCTATTATTTATTATTTTATTTTTTATGTGTTTCTTTGCTGCGTTTACAAATTGGCGAACATATCACTACCCGAATTTATTTTGGATTAATTTTCTTGCTATAACTGTTAGCAGTATTGTGATTATGACTTTAATGATTTACTCAAAAGAAATACCTAACTTTGATGGTATAATCTATCAACCTGATGGAAATGGTGAGGACTCAATGGGAAGTTTTGTTATTCCAGTAGGTAGCATGACAATTTTTTTCGCTATGCGTGAATCTGGTGTAGCGCTTGAAAGGTTAAAATCTGATATTTTAAAGTCAAGAGGGATAATAGAAGCATCTTTATCTTTAGGTGCAAGCTATACAAAAGCAATTAGACCTATAATGCGTGATTCTTTAAGAGCAAGTCTTATTCCAACTATAAATCGAGTTGCTGTTTTAGGAATAGTTACTATTCCTGGATTGATGTCTGGAATGATTATAGGTGGTGCATCACCTATTGAAGCTGCAATTTATCAAATAGTTGTTTTCATGATGTTATTAACAGTAGCGTTTACAACAAGCATAATAACAAATTATCTCTTTTCAAAACAATTTTTCACAAAAGAACAGCAACTTAATTTAGACTTTTATAATAGAATTAACCGCATTGAAAAAAAGGCTAAAAAATCAAATTTAATCGATCTAATAAAGAAGAGAATTCAAGTTAAGAGAAAAAATAAATCTAAAGAATAACGATTAACTGAAATATGACTTATTGATTATATTCTGTTCCTTACTTTCTTTTATTTTTTCATTTTTTTTTGTAATTTTTTTCCTAATTCATCATCAATTAAAGCAAGGATTCTGATTGCTAAATAAGCAGCATTTTTACCATTATCTATTCCAACAGTTGCTACTGGTACACCTGATGGCATTTGAACAATAGATAAAAGCGCATCTAAGCCACCCAATTTTGCTGAAACAGGAACCCCAATTACTACTTTTTTCACTTTACTAGCACATACACCAGGTAAGGCTGCAGCAAGTCCTGCAATTGCAATAATTATTTTAGCAGGTGTTTTTGTAAGGTATTCATCTAATTCCTTGGCATTCCTATGAGCTGATAAAACTACTGATGTATGTGGAACTTCAAATTCCTTTAATATCTCAACAACTTTATTGACGATTTCTACATCAGATACAGATCCTGAAATTACTGCTACAACAGGTTCATTCATTGATATCACTACTTGTTTCTCTAATTATTTATCATCTTTAAATTATTCTTAGTTTTTTCGTAAAAATTTCATTAATTCTATTTTATTTTTAGGACCACTACGAGCACCAACTTCTCGTATGCAAATAGCTGAACATGCAGCAGCTATTTTCCCAGCTTCCTTTAACTTCTTTCCTTTAATAACAGCATAAAGCATACCTGCTGTAAAAGCATCACCTGCTCCTGTGCTATCAACAACATTTACTTTAAAAATTGGTATATCTACTGATTCTTTATTATCGAATAGTGATGCTCCATCTTTACCCTTTGTAATTGCAACAATTCTTTCCTCTCTCTCTTTAGCGAAATTTTCTGCAACAATGTTGATTTCTTCTTCAGAACATCGAAATATTTGCATAAATTCATCTTTACTAGCAACAAGTAATTTTGCTTGTTTAGCTAATCTATAAGCCCTACTTGGATTTTGAGCAATTAATGCTCCGGGACTCATTGAAAAATTAATTTTAATATCACTTTCAAAAAGTGCTTCAATAGAAGCTACATTTCTTAAATCAGATAAATTGATCCATTTAGCTTTTGAGAAGTATTCCAATGGCAAATCATCAATAGTTAAGGTGTCTGCCGCACCACTATAAGCCATAATCATTCTTTCGCCTTTCTTATCAACACAGATATAGCACGAACCAGTACTCACTTTATCTGAAATTACTATTGTATTTTTAATTTCTACTTTTTCACTTAATAGATCATTTTTAAGAATTTCACCGAATTGATCATTACCAATTTTTCCTGAAAAAGCAGATCTTAATCCCAATCTACTACAAATAACAGCTACATTTGCAGCAGCACCCCCTGGCATTATTTTAAAATCATGAACAAAAGATTCACCATCCCGTTGCGGAAATTCATCAACCATAGCAATCATATCAACCAAAACTGCTCCGATTGAGATTATATCATATAATTCAGTCATAAAATAACACCATTAGGATCCAAATACGTTTTAACTGAATATATGCTTCTTTAAAGAAATTTTGTTTAACTGGATTTAGATTTTTTAGATTTATTTTTATTGTTCATATCACTTGGTCTATTAGGTAATGTGAAAAATAGAGGGAGCAGTATAAACATACCAGCAACCAAGATGAATAATGGTGTTAAGAAACCTATTTTTGTTGGAAATCCTTCACCATCTACTATACCTTCATAGATAAAACCAGCAATAAATCCACCTGGTAACCATCCAATAGATCTGAAAATTGCTATAGAATTGTAAACCTTACTTTTACGTTCTGATTCAACATTTGTGAATAATGCAATTGTTGAAGGAATCCATAAAGCAATGGAGAACCCAAGAGCTATTCTTGATAAAACAATAATCCAGAAATGTTGTTCATTATATGTATAGATGATTGTTAGTATAGCCCATATTAAACCGCAAACTTCTGATATAAACAAAAAGAATTTTGCACCAATTTTATCAACATATCTCCCAATGAACATAGCAATTAAAACTGCTCCACTAGTTATTAATACTAAAAGACTTGTGTGCATATCATCTAAAGCAAATTCTTTAAATAATTCTCCATCTTGTAATCCAGCCCAATATACCCCTAACGCAATTGACCAAAGAAAAGCATCCATAAAAAAAGTGATTGATACACGCAATACCCATTTATCTTTAAAAGCTTCAATGAAACCTGCAACAAAACCTATTTTCTTAGCTTCAATTGAATCTACTGGCACTTCTTCATTTATCAATTCAATATTAGATATTTCAGAAATTTCTTTTTGCTTTTCTTTTATCTTTCGTAATGGATCCGTTACAATGAAGATTATTCCTATAGCTATTAATGCTACAACTATTGCACTATAAAGATAGTATTTTGATCTTTCGTTATTAGTATAATCTACTCCTATTAAAATGGTAACAATAAAAATTATACCTGAAACAATTACTTCACCAATTCGTCCAAAAAAAGCAATAAGAGAACTTATTGTACCCTTCTTCTTCTCCCCTGCAGTTTCTGTTAATATAATGCTATAAGGTGATTCATTCAATGAGAATGCTAAACTTAATATTAAAACTGCTATTATAACCCAATAAATTTCATTTGGCTTGAATATAAAGAATGTAAATGAAGCAGCTATTAAAATCTGTGCAATAATAAACACTCGTTTATAACCAAGTAATCCATTAAGATAATCAGCTAATATTAATCCAATAATTGCAACTAAAGCTGTTACAGTTCCAATAACACCGAACAACCTTTCTGAATTATTTATCTCTCGAAAATATAAACTATAAAAAACAAAATGAATACTATTAGCAGAACTAGTAAAAAGAGCTGTTATTGTTAAAAAGACAATATTTCTCTTTCTTTCGCTTTCAGTAAGTAATTGCCTTCCAGGAGTAGGATCTTCTTGTACTAATAATGATACATCATCATCTTTAGTTAATCTAGACAAAAACTTACCTCGCAGTAAATTAGTTGAATTTCTTGCTTGAAAGAATACAAATTCTATATAAGCATTTACTCCAGATATGATTATCTTATTCTATGACAATTGAGCTGCTTTCTCACGGAGAAGTTTTCGGTATTTCTTTTGCAATAATAAAATTCTTTGGAATTCTTCATTTGAAATATTTTCAGTAATATCAAATATTTCCTCTTTCATTATCATTCGTTTCTTATCTTCATCAGATAACTGAAATATATATTCCTTAGTTTTTGGAAATATCTTAAATAATTTCTTTAAAGGCAAAATTGATTTTCCAGAATAAGCAATTGTGGATGGTTTTAGAGAATGTTCATTTCCATTAAAAGATATAGCTGTTCCACTATTTTTTTTAACAAATTCTAAC
>JAEOUJ010000381.1 GCA_016839405.1 Candidatus Gerdarchaeota archaeon
ATGTCCAAGAAAGATCTTTTTGAAAAAGAAGTATCAGCACTTTGGTTGGGTGATTTCAGCCAAATTATTGAAGATGCAATTGATTTAAAGAAACAGGTTCAAGTAAATGGCATTGATTTAACTGTACGAGAAATAATGGCATTTCAGGGAAAAGGGGCAATTGATTTTGATAATTCAAAACGAATTCTTCCCGAATATCAATCACTTGATTTAATTAATAATGAGTTTTGGGAATTAGAAGCAGGCTCTTATGTTGTTAAATATAATGAGATTGTTTCGGTTCCTTTGAATGCTGTTGGTATTTTACAACCAAGAAGCACACTTCTCAGAATAGGGGGAACAATTATCGGTGCTTATTGGGATAGTGGTTATTCTGGAAGAGGTCAAGGTTTACTTATTGCTGGAAGACCAATTAAAATTTATAAAAATGCAAGAGTAGCTCAATTAGTGTTTATTCTATCAAAAAATGTGGATAGAGGTTATGAAGGTGTCTATCAAAACGAGGAGAAATAATCTTTAAACTCATTATTTTTTCTTTTTTTCTTCCTCAAAAAAAAATGCGAAAAAGATCCTCAACATACTCAAGAGCCCTTTTTGCAGAACCAACAGCTAAACCAGCCTTTTTTGCTTTCTGACCTTTAAATTTCATAGCCATTGTGAAGTGCTCTGATCTTGCAATTAATAAACTTCCTTGCTCAGTTCTAATATTCATGTGGCGAAAATGATCTTTGCCTTCGATACTTTGTAAAGCTAAAAGTGAGCTTATACTTCTTATTGTATCAATTAGTAAAGCAGCTGTTCCTTCAACATTAATTGAACCTTTATGTTCATGAACACTACAACATGGTAATCCTTCTTCTGTAGTTAACACTATATCAGATGCTCCGGATTTCTCCATCAAATCTCGGAGATATTTCTCTGCTGTTTCATTTATTGATTCATCTGCCATAATGCACACCAGCAAATTGATATAAGGATTAATTTTGTTCTGTGCCTATTATATTGTTGTTTTCTGGACTCCCATATTGAGAGAACACACAATAATATATAGATTTAGTGATATTTACATTAGATATCTTTCCAATCAATTTATTAAAAGGAAAAAAAGATAGGAAAATTAGAATAACAGAGGATAAGCTAATTCATGTAATATTTCATATTTCTTTGGATCAAAATCTGCTTCATCTAATAGTTCATTCAAATAATTAAATTCATATTCATTTAATGCTACAGGAAAAATATTCTTGTCGATTTCTTCTTTTGATACATTAAAGAAGCTAAGCAATAAAGGTCCTAAATAACCAGTTTCAACATATATTTGAACTATCCAATGGAAATATTTCATTAATTCATTTATAGTTGTATTATTAAGTGCTTCTACAATAATATTATAAGAAGTCATTAACGCAGCTCGTCTTGTTAAGTAATCTTTTGAATTACCAACCTCTATTAATGAAGGTAATAAATCGATGTTAGCCCAACTAGCTAAAGCCATAATAATTGCATATTGAAGATCTGCCTTGCTCTTTTTTAGAATCTCTAATAAAATTGGTAAAGATGTTTCATGACCAATTTTTCCAATGGATTCAATTATTGCCAATCTTTTAGCAAGGCTTGTATCTTTAATTTCTTCATGCAATAATTTAATTAAATCCATTGAGGGTATTCGTTCATAAATTCGAACTAGAGCTAAAGAACAAGCATTTCGTACATTCCAAGAAGGATCTTCTAATCCAATGATTAAATTCTCTATTGATTCATGTCCTCCTACATCTAATAGTTTTAAAGCACCTACGACACGATCAATTTCTTTCTCTGATCCGAGTCTTCTTCTTGCTATTCCTCTTTGAAATGCTCTTCGAATAAATGCCATATTAAGTACCCTCTTGTTGATTTACTATTTCATCAATTAAAACTCTCACAGAAGCTAGTTTTGATTGGCTCATTTTCTTTAAGTGACTATAATCAACTTGTTTTCTTGAACCTGGAGCACCATAAAGAATTTCACTTGCGCGACCTGTTTCTTCGTCTTCTGTTGGTTCTATTTGCTTTTGTTGATTTATGAAATCAAGAAGTTCTTTTGAAATATCAATTGCTCTAGTATATATTGGAATATCCCAAGGTGAAATTGGATTGTCATCAAGTTGACTAACTGAAAGCAGGGTTCCAACAACCATTCTATCCATTTTCTTGAACATTATTACATCAGGGAACCCTGGTGTTGGCATTATGAAATCTTGTCTATAGAGTAAGCTATGATTATGTAAAATCAATAATTGCTCCAAACCTACTGATTCATCATCTATTTCAAAAACATAAATTGGTTTTGCATCTACTTTAACATAACCATAAAATTGGAATGCATTACTTCCCTCAAACCATTGACCTACGTTAACACATTGATGTTTGTTTAGGAATTTAATGTAATCATCAAGTTGATCCCAAACATTTTCATAAATATTCCAGGTTTTTCGCCAATAACCACTTGAATCAGCATGCCAATAAACATTAGTTGATTGTGTTTTCTCTCGAAGATCCTTGATAATGCGTCTAACCTGTGTTCCACCACCAATTTTATTTATTAAATCTAAATCACTTTGAAGTTCAAGTGTTTGCTTAATAATTTCCCTAGGTTGATCTGTTAACTCTTCAAAAGCTCGTTGAATCATAGTATAACCAAGGATATTTACTGGTGGCCCATATAGAGGTTTTAATAATCTAGGTAAATCGCTAAAACGATATTCTTCTTTTTCTAAGATTTTTTCTGCAATATTTCGATGAATGTAATTTGTAAAAGCTTCGGAAAGAATTCCGGTTAAGTTTTTCTTTTTTATTAAATCAGCTCTTTTGTTTAAATAATTAATTATCTCCAACATGAAATTTTGGAATAGAGAAACTTTTCGTGAAGATTCTGGAGGAACATAGAAGTCTTGAACACCAAAAGTTGAAAGTAAGCGTATTACTGCAACCATATCTTGGAAATATGGTAATCCCCAAGTAATATTTTTATCTTCTTTTAAACCAAATGCATTATTCATAATAAGTTCTTTTACAATCATATCCATACGATAGATTTCTGTTTGTATTTTACTATCATTTGATTTGCTTTTTTCTGCAAAATAAGCATGAGCAAAAGCATGAATGAACATTATCCTTAGAGTAAAATCGCGTTCAGGTGTATCTTCTAATTCAAATGGTAAACTTAGATATATCATAGTAGGCTTACTGGGAAAAACTGAAATGCATTCATCAGCAAGGTAATCTCTAATTCGTGATTTTCTAAGACTTTCTATCATTTCCTGAGAAAGTACCGCATGAGGACTTCCTCCAAGTTCCATAATTTGATATAGACTCGAGTGAAGTTCTGGGTCGATAAAGAGAAGTACTTTATAATCTTCTGGACATTCTCCAACGAATTCCTCAAAGTCTTTTCTTGCTTTTTGATAGATTTCAACTACTCGTGGTTTGTCCAAGTCGCATACTCTCCGTTACTATGGTTTTTGCTAACACATCCATCCTTGATGGATCAATAACAATTGGATAAGTGATTCCTCTTAATGTTCTAAGAGTATCTCTCCAAATATCGGTTAATCTCATACGTTCTGAACCAATTAAAAAGTAAGAAACCTTCCATGTTCTACTTTGATCTCGAGTTGCATTGCGAAGTAGGCTATTTAATTCTATATAACAATTCCTGGTAACAGGGTCAATATCATTACGTTCTTCTTCAAAATACTTTAATAGACTCCTCGAAGGAGAGGATTCATAACCAGGTATTAATTCGTTTGGTCTGCCATCAGTTACTATAATAAGATGGATATCCCGATTTTGCGTATTCTTTTTAACTTTAGCATGATTAATTGCTGTCAGTATTGATGAACTCATTGGTGTTCGGCCTTTTGCAACAGCTGTTAATAAGAATCTTTCTAATTCAGATTCAGTAGCAACTATTCTATGTCTTTTAGTAATTGGAACAACAGCTGTTCTAAATGCTCTTTGGTTTGTTCTTCTAGTTCTTCCTTGTTTTTTGAAATAATAAAAAATTGCTAATGAAGTTAATAATGCACCTTCTAATCTTGAGAAATGTGTTCCTTGAACAACATTACGCATAGATTGAGAAGTATCAACTATAAGATAGATTTGTGCATTTCGATCTTTTTTCATTATTACAATATCATCTAAATCAATTGATTTTGGTGGAATACTTTGTGATGTTAAAATTGAATGTTCAAAAGTCTGTTTTTTATGTATTTTACCTCGAGGTCTAACTATAGTGTCACTAACTGGTCTAGCTGGCATTTGTCTAGCTAACCAATTTCCAAGTTGATTTCCTAAGAATTCCATTACTTCTTCACGTTTGATACGCATTTTATGACCAAATCTATCTGTAATTTCAATATCAGTTAATTCTTCAAGTGTTCTTAGAGATTCAGAAAGATGTTTTTTATATTCAGCTGTTCCTTCAAAACCTTTCAAATGCTTTTGAATAAAATCTTCAATTTCTTCTTTAGTTTGAAGTTCACCCATATTAACCTTTAATAAGGCATCAGGAAGTGCATTATTACCAAGATATTCTAAAATCTCTAATTCACGTATTAGATCTTCTTCCTCTAATGGAGTTAAGGGTGTTACAAGTAACCTTCTTTGAATATTTTTTACAGCAACAGCATTTTCTAAGGACATACCTACTACTAATGCTTCTCTAGAGCTTTGTCCTTTGCGAGGATCACGCCATTTTTGAAGTATACTTGCAGCATCGGCAAAATCAAACACAAAATCAGGATCGCGCCAGATCATTAATGGATCTGTAAATCTTTCACGACTGACCATGTGTATCCTATGAGGCATTTTTTTGCTCTCCGTTAATCATAGCTATTCATAATATTATTTTATATGTGATCTACCAAGAGTAATTGTTCGTAGCTTGGTTTTAATTGCTCAATAACTACATCTTGGACTTTCTTTGATTGTTTATCTAATCCTTCATAAGCAATGATAATTTTCTGAAGTTCTTCATCAGTTAATGCTTTCATTTTATCTAAATCTTCAGAAATAGATTCTACTGTTGTTAATTCTCCTTCAGATTTGATAGTTCTTCTAAGCATTGTTTTTACTTCTTGAATAGCATCATTTATCAAATTACGTGGAATATCAAATAATTCAGTTATTCGTTTGGCATCATCAAGTGTTAACATTGCTACATCTTCTGTAAAGTAGAATTCATCTTTTCGTAAAACTGTTTCACCTATCAAACTGTAAAGAGTACGTAAATCAACATGAGGAGTTCTCTCTGGATCATGTATATCAATTAATGCTTTAAAGAACATGTCTCGTGTAACCTTTTTACGAGCATAAGCTTCAGTTTCGCCAGATTTCAATGCATTTGGAATCGATAAATCAGCCATTAATCCAATAAATTGAATAGCTAATTTACTAACACCTTTTTTACCGAATGCTTTAACTTTTTCAAGGAGAGTAACAAGTGCTGGATTAGCTGTCATATCATTTAGACATAAAGTCAAGTGTTCTTTGAACATATCTTCAACAATTGTAACTCGCTCGAGTTTAGTTCTAGCAGGCCACAAAACTTCAGGAATACGATTAATTATTGGTTGTGCTTCTTCACCAAATACACTCAAAGGAGCATTTGAGGTAAATATCATTGCACCATCAACAAAAACTGGTCTTCCTTGAATACTATATTTAATTCCACTAGGATCTTCTAAGAATCCCATTAAAGCTTCAAGAAAGTTTAATGGAAGACGTTGAATTTCGTTTACAACAACAAAACCTTGAGATAAAACACCTACTTTATGTGCCATAGGTGAGAATGTAGTTGAAGTAGATCCACCAAATAATTGTTCGAGATTTTCAACTCCTGCAAGAAGCATATACAATCCTTCAGGATCATTTCTTGGATCAATTTGAGCAACATTTACAACAGTTTTTTCAGCCTTTACTGCATTTAATGCTTTATTGATGCTTTCTTTATCAATAGCTATAATATCTGCTATTCGATTTAGATTAATGTCTTTTGTCGTAACCTTTTTTATTGATTCAGCAACAGTTTGTTTACAAAAGGGACATAAATTTTGTAAAACTTCAGCTGAACCTTCAGGATCCTTTTCAAAAGAATCTACTAAATGAATTAAATAACCTGCATCTTCATTAAATGGACAGTTTTGAATATGCCATTTTCGTTCATTAATTGCTTTTGTTAAATGCTTCAAAATTGTTCTAGCAAATAAAGTTTTAGCTTCACCTGTTGGTCCAATAAGTAGAACTTTTCCTGAAACTGCAATTTTATCCATAACAATTCCTTTTGAACTATCATTTCCTCGAACTGCTGGATCATCATTAATTTGTTTCCTAAGTTCGGGTTCATTCAATAATCTTCTTACTGAACAACCTTTGTATCCTTTTTTAGCCAAAGATGCGATTGTTTCTGTCATTTTTTATTTCACTCACTTTTTTTTTACGTTTTTTTGGTTTTTTTGGCAGATTCTTTCTTTCGAAGTTGTTTTGGCTTAATGCCTAAAACTTCTATATAATCATCTAACCATTGAAAACAAGATAAAATATTATCAGTTTTATTCTCATGAATTTCCATAACATTCCATAATCTATCTGTTAAACGTATAAGAGAGAAAGCTTCAATTATCTCTGATGATGTTAATGAGATTGCTTTTTCAGCATTGAAAATAGCTATCAATGCTGGAATATTTGTTGAATTCTCATTCCATACAAACATTTCCCAAAGATACTCTTTAATTGTTGATAAATCAGTAGTTTTAGATGAATCCACTAAAAAAATAGCTCCATCTGTTTTTTCTAATAGATTTGAACGTAATTCTTGTTCAAAATCAAGTTCTTTTGTTGTGAAAGTATATTTTGGTACTTTTTCTTTTTCGTCTTTTACTGATTCTTTTATGACATCAATGATAAAATCTCTTGTATCGGATTTCGCACCAATAAAAAGAATATGTTTTGGTGGTTTTTGTCTTTTGAACATTTTACATTGCCAACCTTTTGTACCAATAAATATTTTCATTTTAACAGTAATAGTTATGAGATTTTTTTATTTATGGAATTATGAGTAACATTTTTTGGTAATGATATTGCTAATAAATTATTTTGTTATTCTATTTATTCGAAATACTTTGATTTTATTAGTCTTTGCTTACAATTTGGTAATTAAA
>JAEOUJ010000382.1 GCA_016839405.1 Candidatus Gerdarchaeota archaeon
CTCAATTTTTTGATAGCAATTCTAGTTTTACCTTTAATGTATTATTGCAAAAAGAAAAAGAATGGTGCAAAAAATGAATAAAATAATCAAGCTTTTTTTGCCATTAGTATTAATTGCTTTAATTATAAATATCGCATTTGTGAAATGTGAAACAACAAAAATAACATTTAGTCTTGAAAAAATTGCTTCAATAGATACTAATGGTGAGTCAATTTACGTAACTGCTATAGGTGATACTGCTTTTGTTCTAGATACTGCTGACTATAATCCTGGTGGTGTTGTAATAATTGATATAACTGATCCTACAAATCCTGTAAAATTATCTTCATTTTATGATGGTGGTGTTCCCCATAAAATAGAAGTAATTGGAGATTATGCATTTGTTGCTGATGGTTCAGATGGTTTGGAAGTACTAGAAATATCTGATCTTGAAAATCCAATTAAGGTTGACAGCTATTCAGTTTCATATTCAGCATCAGATTTTGAAATTATTGATGACATTCTTTATCTAGCAGCTTGGTCCAATGGTTTGGTTATGTTAAATATTAGCAATCCAGCAAACATTGAATATTTGGGAAGTTATCTTCCAGGTAGCTTGAATTGTATTCATGTTTCAATTGAAAGTGATTTGATGTGCGCTACTAATCACTTTAATGACTATACATCAATTTTACTTTATGATTTATCAAATCCCATAACTCCTCAACTATTAAGCTCTATTGTTGATTATGAAGCTGATTTTTGGGATCCTGTTATTTATAATGAAAAATTATATACAGGTAATCATGGATTAGGTGGAGGAGAATTAAGAGTATATAATGTGTCTAATCCATCAAGTGCAAGTTTAATTAGCACATATGATAAAGGTGGATCAATTTTTTCAATAACATTCAACGGTACAACAGCTTTTGTTTCAAATTATGAAAAAGGTACATTGATTTTAGATATCTCAGATCCAGAAAATATATTAGAAATTGGAAGGCACGATGATGGTGGGAATTGTAAACATGTTATTCTTCACAATGACTTAGTTCTCTCAGCCGATCGTTCTGACGGATTAGAAATTTTATCTTATGAATTAACCACTAAAATTGTTGGACTTCCTGTATCAATATCAATTTCAATTATGGTTATCATTTTTTCATTTTTAGAAGTAATTTTGAAAAGACAAAAACAAGGAGTATTAAACTCATGAAAAATAAAGCAAAAAAGAATTTAATTCTATCATTACTAGTGATAGAATTCTTGTTAATAACAAATGTAGCTGCTCTGGTTGTCTTAGAACTAGAAGAGATTGCTGAATTTGACACAGGTGGTGATGCGGTTGATGTTTATGTTACAAATGAAGTTGCATTTGTCAATGACATGTTAAGTGATAGCTTACTAAGTGTTGATGTTTCTGCACCAACAAACCCGATCTTAATGGATGAATATTCAGTACAAGGACCTCATGAATTAACAATAGATAATGATATGGCATTTATTGGTAGTTGGGCTGATGGCCTTGAAATAGTAGATATTTCAGATCCAGAAAATATGGTTAATATTGGTAGTTACTATGATGGTGGAGAAATCGTTGGTTGTGCAGTTAATGGTGATACAGTTTATGCTTGTGATTGGGTAAATGGTCTTAAAGTTCTTGATATAACAAATCCTACAAATCCAACTTTAGTTGGTAGTTATACAATAACTGAAGCTAGCAGTTTAGATGCATCAAATGATATTGTTGTATGTGGGTATGAAAATAGTGAATTGATTATCCTTAATGTTACTATACCATCAAATCCTACACAGATTGCTAGATATGATGTTAATGACTGGGTTGGTAGATTAAAAGTCGAAAATGATTTTGTATATGCTGCAACTGGTAAAGGATTATTAATTTTAGATATATCAAATCCAAGTGAACCTGAGCTATTATATCAACACTCTCTGAGCTTGTGTTTGGATGTTTTCATTGAAGATGATAAATTATTCATTTCTGCTGATACAGATGGATTGATAATATTGAATGTCTCTGATCCAACAAATCCTAGTGAAATAGGAACTTTTGATGATGGGGGACATTCTTTCGGTATTCATGTTATTGATGATATCATTTATCTGGCATCAAAAGCTGAAGGATTAGAAATTATTCAGATAGGAGGAAGTAGTACAGTTACTTCTAATAACTATCCAATTTTCATCCTAATTGGAATAACTGTATCTTATTTTGTTAATAAAACCAAAAAGAAAAAATGAGATAAATTAAGGGTTATTATAGACCCTTAACTTCTAATTTTTCATAACCAAATCTATCAAAAATGTGTTGACAATTATCGTTTACTTTTTTGATAAGTTTCTCTGAAAAATTATGTACCCTGGGTGTATAGTCTCTGTTGTCATCAAGATATTCTTGGTATAATTCTTTTGCTTCTTCAAAACCAGGAATATTTAGTTTCATGTGAACTTCTTCCATTGTTTTAAGAGGTTCTTTAATGAAGTCTTCATAACGAACGTCCAGCCAGTTTTCTTTAGGAACAGAGCTTATTCTTTCATCCCAGTTTTCATAGGTTTCTTTGTAAATATTTACAAC
>JAEOUJ010000383.1 GCA_016839405.1 Candidatus Gerdarchaeota archaeon
AGAACAAATGGAGCTAGAGTTGAAACTAGCAACGAAGATATTCAAAGAATTAAATATACCTTATAATGGATTTAGAGCACCTTACAATAATTATACAGAAGATACAAAACTACTTTTGGAGAAATTTAATTTTAAATGGGATATTGGAATAGGTTATCTCCCTGAGTTTCGAGAAAAATTCGAAATTTTCAAATATAAATTTGAGAGCGGTAAAGAATCATCATATTCTTGTGTTCCGTTAAATAAATTATCTGATGATTTAATGATAGACCAAATGAAATTAAATGATAAACAAATGGCTAAAGCTTTGATTAATCAATTGGAATTGGCTAAAGAAACAAGTGGAATCATTATGTTTGATCTTCATCCTATAAGATTGGGTAGGAAAGAATATATCTCTTGTTTGAAAATCTTTCTTGAACATGCAAATAAAATCAATGCTTGGTTACCTACTGTTTCAGAAGCAATTCAATATTGGGAAAAATACAAAAAGTGGAAAAACAATGCTCCAGTTTGCTGTCTTCTTACAGGTGATATTGATAATTTCACTTTTTGGGATTATTTAAGAAGATTTTAGGGGATTAAAATGGAAAATTGGTCAATAGGAATTGATTTAGTAGAAATTAATCGTTTTCGAGAATTCAATTTAGCTAAGCAACGAAGTTTTTATAATAAAGTGTTTAATGATTATGAAATTAATTATTGCATGAAGCATAAAGACCCATATCCTCACTTTGCTGGCTTATTTGCTGCAAAGGAAGCAATCTATAAAGCTTTAAATGAGTTTATTAAAATTCAACTCTATAATGTGTTTATTTCACATAATAGTTCGGGAAAACCAATTGTAAAAATAGACTTTAAAGGAAATGAAAACATAACTGAAGGAGTATTAACTACTAAAGTAAGTATCTCTCACACAGAACAATATGCAATTGCATGGGCAGTAACAATAAAGAAAGAAAGCTCATCAAAATTGATGGATGATTGGGAAAAAATTGAAAACAAAATAAAATTGGTGATTCAAGATGAACTCGCCAAAGAAAAGCATGATTGAAATTCAAAATGAATTATTAAAAAAGGTTCAAGAAGAACCAACACAAACTAATTATTGGTCAGCACATAAACAAATCCAAAAATTGGATTTTTCAGATTTAACAATTGAAGAAAACCAAAAAGTAAAAATTGCTTTATTAAGCTCATTTACTATTGATACTTTAAAACCATTTGTTGATATAGATTGTAGAATTGAAGGATTGTTCCCAGAAATATATTTAGGTCCTTTTAATAGATTTCAAGAGGAGATTTTAAACACAAAAAGTGAATTATATAATTTTAATCCAGAAATTATCTTCTTTTTTATTCAATTAGAATCATTGCTACCTGAAGACTTTAAACAAAAATTTGCTATAATAGAGAAGAAAGATTTAGAAGAAGAAATAATACGTATTGTCAATTTAATTGAAAATCTAATGTCAACTTTAGCTGAAAACATAGGTTCTATAATTGTTTTGAGTAATTTTATAGTCCCTACCTTCTCTCCCTTAGGAATACTTGATAATAAAAACATTATTGGTCTTAAAAGATTTTACAAAATAATTAATCATAAGCTTGAGGAACTATTTCAAGATAATAAGCAAATATTCATTTTGGATTTTGATGAATTAGCAGCAAAGTTTGGAAAAGATGATTATATTAATTATCCAATGTATTATAGGGGAGCCTTATTATTAAGCGAGAATTTTCTACCAAAATTATCCTATGCTTTGCTTGGTTATATTAGAGCTCTTAAAGGAAAAAATAGTAAATGTATAGTTTTGGACCTTGATAATACTCTTTGGGGTGGAATAATCGGAGAAGACGGTTTAGATGGAATTAAATTGAATATAAATTACCCGGGAAATGAATTCGTTGATTTTCAACGATCTCTTTTAAGCCTTTATAATCGCGGAATTATTCTAGCAGTAAATAGTAAGAATAATGAAGCTGACGCCATGGAAGTCTTTAATAAACACCCATATATGCAACTTAAAGACAGTCACTTAGCATCATATAGAATTAATTGGCATGATAAAGTACAAAATATGATCGAGTTAGCCAAAGAAATCAACATTGGATTGGATAGCATGGTATTTTTTGATGATAATCCTGTTGAAAGAGCAAGAATAAAAGAATCTGTTCAAGAAGTGAAAGTTGTTGATTTGCCTAAAAGCTCAGCTCTATATAAGAAGGTTTTAGAAGACTTAAATTATTTCGATACATTTTCTCTAACAAAAGAAGATCTAACTCGAGGAGAGAAATATTACCAAAAACGAAAAAGAGATGAAATTAGACAACAAGTACAATCAATAGACGATTTCATCAAGACTTTAGAATTAATTGCTATAATGAAACAAGCTGATGATTTTGCTTTACCAAGAGTAACTAGTCTCATAAACAGAACAAATCAATTTAACCTAACAACAAAAAGGTATAATGAAAAAGAAGTTCAAGAGATGGCCAAGAATACAAAAGATTTCAATTTATATACACTTGAAGTTAAAGACAAATTTGGGGAAGAAGGTATAGTTGGTGTTTCATTAATAAGAAAAGAAACATCTAAACTATGGACAATTGATACTTTTCTGATGAGTTGTAGAGTTATTGGAAGGAAAATTGAGACAGCCTTTTTATACAAGATAATAAATGATGCAATAAAAACAAAAGTAGAGGAAATCAAAGCTGAATTTATCCCAACAAAGAAAAATCCTTTAGTAAAGGATTTCTATCATGAACACGGATTCGAACTAATAGAAGAATCAGAAGATGGTTCAACAAAGTGGTGCTTTAAATTAAAGAAACCGATTCCCTATCCAAAATATTTGACGGTTGAAGAGCAATGACAGAATTAAAAGAAAAATTATACGAAACAATTAACAAAGTTTTGCTAATAGACAAAGAGAAAATAACTGATAATTTAACAATGAAAGATGTTGAAGAATGGGATTCAATGGCTCATTTAATGATTGTATCTGAGCTAGAGCAAACTTTTGAAATAATATTAGAAGATGATGATATTATTGCAATGACCTCTATTGGAAATATTCTCTCTATTTTAAGTAAATATATCTCAGATTAACTAATAATTTTTTCAAAACCAATTTTGGGTTTAATTTTAATTAAATTCCTTACAATTGATTTGGTTTTTTAGGAATACTTTAAGTTATCTCTATTCATTTTCTATATTAAATGGTTTTTTCTAATAAATGGGCGAAAAGATTCTCACTCCAATGAGAAAATTCATAAACTCATTACTCTATATATGTAGTATAATAATTGGAGTTCAAAAAATGAATATTGAAGACTTTAGAAAATATGGAAAAGAAAATGGATTAAGTGATGAAATAATAGATGGAGTAATCGAAAACGTAAAGGAATTCAATGAATTTCTAAAACAATCAGAAA
>JAEOUJ010000384.1 GCA_016839405.1 Candidatus Gerdarchaeota archaeon
AATACCATTTGGATGAGCAAGAGTAATTTTTGAATCCTCACTAACAATGAAATCAAGATTATTACTAACTTGAAGTATATTATAAACTTCATTAGGAATTCTTACATTTTGAGATGAATCTATTTGTGCTGTTAATTTCATAGGAAACTGATCTTTAGTTACTCTAAGACTTTCATCTATTGCATAAAGTGAACTTACTCGACCACTATGGATTTCGCAAGTTCTATCAACACCTTTTAAGAATCGCAAATCATGTGTAACAACTAAAACAGTAGCATTAAATTCATGAGCAATTTCCTTAAGAATGCTCTTGACTTTTTCTGTATTTTCACTATCTAGTTGACCAGTAGGTTCATCACACAATAGAAATGGCACTCTTTTAGCTAACATACAAGCAACAGCTGTTCTTATCATCTCGCCACCTGATAGATTCCTTACTCGTCGTTTCTCAAGATAATCAATGCCTAAACGATTTAAAAGCTCTTTATTATAAATCCTATTTCCCTTTAGGTCTTTAGAATATAGGCTAGATGCAAAATTTAAATTATCCATTACAGTACCAGAAAGAAATAGAGTTCGCTCTGGGAATTGATGTACAATCCCTACTGTTTTTAATCGATAATCTATAAGCTCATCCAATGTCATTTTACCTAAATCATGACCATTGACTTTTACGATGCCACTTGATATTGATTCAATTCCAGCAAGTATTCTAACTAGTGTCGATTTTCCAGATCCACTTGGACCTATAATAGACACTAATTCTCCTTTTTTAACATATAAATCAATTCCACGTAGAGCTGCAATTCGGGTTTTCGTTTCTGGGTCTGTATAAATTTTGATTACGTCAGTACATTCAATCATCATTCTTACTCCTGTTTTTCTGGTTTATATCTATAAATTGCTGGAATTAAAGCAATCAGCCAACCTGATAATGATAATATAAGTCCTGCTAAAAACAGTAATATAATTAACCACCATGAAATTCCAGGTTTGAATGGATAGTAATTTGATTGTACTCCTAAATAATACGATGCAATGTATTTAATTAAAGGTAAAGTAGTAATCATAGTGAGTAGAATAGGTATACTGTTTATTAGTATAATTTCTATTGAGAAAATTCCAAGAATTTGTCTTCTAATTGCTCCAGACCGGTAGAAAGAATCCATAATTCTTCCTCGTTCTTCAAAAATACTTATTCCAGTATAAAACCCAATGAATATAATTGTTAAAGATGATAATAAAGCAAAAAATCGAAGATTGTTTTTAGCAAAATCATTTACTCCAGAATACAAATTTTGATAAACTTCATTATAGCTTAATGTTGTGTAATTTAAGTTAGTCAGTTTTTGCTTTATAATTGGGATAACAGATTCATTTACAGGTTTAATTAATTTCAAATTCTCAGTCGATATATCTGTATCTAAATAAATTGTTGCTGCAATATCTCTAATTGTTTGCCTGTTACATACAATTGTAAAAATATCAAGATATCCTGAAAATATCGGTTTTTTTACTAATGGTGTTAATGGAAAATAATTGTATGTATTAATTACTGATAAATTGTTATTATAAAGTGTGAAATGAGTTGTTTGATAGTAATCACCAGGTTCAACATTTTGATCTTTTGCGTGTTTATAATCCAATAAAATATTCGAGTCATTTTCTAAAGCTAAAACATCTTCAATCGATACTTTTGATTCATTTATCAGCGAGGTATCTATAACTTTTGTGAAATTCATTGGATCTTCTAAACCAACTAATGTAACTTCAAATGCTTTAGGAAATGTTTGTTCTATATTAGCATCCTGGATTACATATATTGATACTTCAGTAAATATCTCTATTTCAGAAATATTGTTAAGCAAATAATCAAATTCATCATTTGGATCAACCCAATGAGGTATCAATAAAGTTGTTGATCCCATTGCTAAATCTGCTTCTTTTTGCAGACTAAAACTAATTGATTTTTCAATTGTTAGTCCTGGTATTATCACTAAACCAAAGAAAAGTGCTCCTAATATTGCCAGTTGATAACTTCCCTTATTTACTGTTAAATGTTTAATTGTTAATGAAAATAAACTGAGTTTATTTTTCCATAGACTTTGACTAATTGCAGACCATAGTAGGGTTAGTAATCGAGATAGTAGCAGAAATAGAAAGGTCAGTAGAAATGCAAAACTACAAGAAATCATAAACCACATGAATGTAAAATAAGTAAATGTAGTAGTATAAACAAATCTTGTTCCCCAAAAACGGTAGATTGAGTAAAAACTAATTGAGAATACTGTAAATAATAGTCCTATTACAAACATTCGAAATTCATTGGATGAAAAAATTGACTTAATTTTTTGTCTTTTCTGTTTATATTCTTCTTGTGTAGTTTTCGTTGTACTTTTTGCTATTGAATTTTGTATGTAAAAACTGAGAAGAAAGAATCCTATTGTGAAAGCACTTAAGCTTATTATTAGCAATGGTTCCACAAAAAAGCTATTGTAAAAATTATCCGGTCTTCCTTCAAGATTTGAAGTAAAGAGAACACTTATACCAGATCCAATTAATGTGCCTATTATGAAGCTTACAAATGTGAAAATTAAATTTTCAAATAAGAGTAAACGGCGAATAAGATTATAATTTAAACCATAGAGTTTCATCCTTCTAAAGGAGGTTTCTAATCCTTTCGATCCTATTGTTAAAGTTATAACCAATAACAAACCAATTAGAAATATTAAGGGGGAATTAAATGAGAGGATTTTAATTGTTTTAAAAACCC
>JAEOUJ010000385.1 GCA_016839405.1 Candidatus Gerdarchaeota archaeon
ATTTGTGCTCATGGAACAGATACAATACATCTTACAGCTGCAGCAGTTTCATTTATGATTTCAAATCTTGATAGACCGATAGTATTTGTTGGTTCTCAAAGGAGCAGTGATAGACCATCAAGTGATGCAGCCATTAATTTGATTGATAGTGCAATTGTAGCAGCAAATTCCAATATAGCTGAAGTTGTTGTTTGTATGCATGGAACATCTGGTGATACTTTTAGTTTGGTTCATAGAGGTACAAGAGTAAGGAAAATGCATACAAGTCGAAGGGATGCATTTAGAACAATTGGTGATATTCCATTAGCTAAAATAGAAAAAGGGAATATTATCTATACCGGAGCAAATTATCAAAAGAAAGGCATAAAAAAAGGGAATCTTGAGGTAGATGCAAAGATAAATGATAATGTAGGTTTATTATATAGCTATCCAGGTATGAAATCTGAATTAATCGACTTCTTTATAGATAAAAACTACAGTGGTTTAGTAATTGCTGGTACAGGATTAGGCCATGTAAATCAAAATTTGATATATTCAATAAAAAGAGCAAAAGATGAAAACATGCCAATTTTCATGACATCTCAGTGTTTTTGGGGATTCACTGGTTTGAATGTTTATGAAACAGGTCGTTTATTATTAGATGCAGGAGTGATTCCACTATACAATATGCTTCCAGAAGTTGCTTTGGTCAAAGCTATGTGGGTACTAGGACATACAAAAGAAATACCATTTGTTCGTGAACTTATGCAAAAGAATTTAGCTGGAGAAATCACAAATAGAGAATCATTTGATGGGTATTTCATTTTACAAGGACATGTTGATAAAAGAATAGATAAACTGCTATTAAAAGAGAAATAAAGGAATTACTAGCTATGTCTCTTAGCGAGGAAATTGTTAGCAAAATAGATAAGACATATGATCAATTAAAAGAGACATATGAGAAACTTGATCCCCAAGATTATACTAAATCTTATCAAAAGATTTGGTTTATAAGAGCTGAGATGGAATTCATAGTAATTTCATTGAAACTACTTAATAATCTCGATACAGAATCAATTGATGAAAAGTGGAAAGAAGAATTTTCATCTTCATTAAAACAAGTTAGATCGGAAAAGAAAATTAGAGATGTATTTTTAGATACTATTGAATTATATAATAAATTAGAAAGAATTGAGGATATTCTTGAATTTTATAAAATTTGTTGGATGCTAAAAGAAAAACTTACAATTCTATTAAATGTTGTAAAACCTAAAATAAAATTAAGAAAAAATGAAAAAAGATTAACAAAAGATAAACAAAAATAAACATTTAATATCAATATAGTAACTCTTATCTTTCAGAAAACAAAATATTAAATTTAAGTATGAATTTAAATAGCTACTCTATGAACAGATAATTACTCAATTGGAGAAAATTAGAAAATGCCACCTAGATGTCCAAATTGTAAAGGAAAAATGGAATATGAACCACCAAATTATGTTTGCACTTCATGTGGATTAATTGTCAAAAGATATGAATTTGATAAATTGAAACGAGAACATTTCAAAGGTAAAGTAGACGAAGATGATCCATATTATGAAGAAAAACGTAAGAAGAAAGATTATTTAGATTGGTATTTATCCTCTGATAAAGACAGTTATGAAGAAGAGGATTAATTGATATTCCAAGACTAAAGTGAATGAACAAATGATATTAGATTTGAATACATTTTAATTTCATACTAAATTAGTATTATTTATAAAATTATTAAGTGAGAACACTCTTGACAGAACGTGGCAAACACCTTCAATGTGATATGCGTAAAAATTGTCTATCATGCTCAATTTATACTTGGCCGCCAAAAATGAAACAACCAAAGAAATATTATTATTGTGAACATTGTAATATAGATATAATTTGTGAAAGAGGCTTATCTATTAGTTATGAATATTATGAAGATGGATTTGTAGAAAAAAAAGCAAAATGCCTATTATGCAGTCGTATTTTACTTAAGAAAATTTGGCCTAAAATACCAATTATTTTGAAAAACGAATTATTAAGAATGGAATAATTTCTTTATCATTAAAATTGCCCTAATAAAGGACTTGCTTTCATTGTACGAAAATCAGATTCAAAGATAATCTCAATATTTATTTTATCTTTCTTGATTATTTCTTTAGCTCGTGGACTTATTTGTTTGCAGATTAAAATTACTTTATCAATATTATATCTATTAATATAATCCTCCAAATAGTATACTTTATCATAGGGTAAAGATCGATTCCACATAAAAAGCATAATAGCAATATCTGAATCGGATGTTTTAACTTTAAAATCAATTGCTTTGAGTTTCTTCTGAATTGAAACCTGTTCAGTATATTGGTATTTATGTTCATCCAAAAATTCTCTTATCTTGTTTTCAATTTCATTTTTAGTTAATAATTTTACAGGCAATTTAGAAACTCCATTGAACTTTTCTTGTCATTATACAATATTCTCTTATGAAGCTTTGTATTTTGGAAATTAAAATTTTATGAGAGAAAAATAAGAGGAAATAATAAGATTACTTCTTATTTTTTCTTAAAATTAAAGTAGCAGTTGATACTAGGAAAATAATTCCAAAAACTTCAAAAAATGAAATATTAGGAGTTACAATTGTAGCTGGATCATATCCTGCTTTTAACATATATTGCTTTGCTAAATCTAAATTGTAGATATAGGATGTAATATCGGGTTTGATATAGATTCCAAATTTATTGGATAAAGGAGATTCAATAATTGACGATTCTATTTCAATTAATTCTGTAATTTGCTCTTTATTTATCATATGGGCTATTGCTTTTCTAACAGCTAAACCCTTAGACATTGTCTCATCTTCTGTTAGTGTTTGTTCATTTATTTCAGGTGTTAGTGTAGATTTTAAATTGAAACCAATATATGTTACATCATATTCAGAACGAGTTTGTTTTTGATATGGAGATTGTGAGTATCCTTCAAAGTTTATATCGTAGTTTTTAACTATATCCACATTACCATCATCAAAATTTATTTTAATTTCTGTTGAATCCCAATTTTCCTTGATACTAATTCGATATTCGGCTATATCTAAATC
>JAEOUJ010000386.1 GCA_016839405.1 Candidatus Gerdarchaeota archaeon
TTGTATATCAACAAAAAGGAGATGCCAATAAAGCTTTAGAGTATTTCAGCAAAGGTTTGGAAATTTTCAAAGAAACAGGTAATCCTAGAAGAATGGCTGAAGTATATTTCTTTCAAATTTCATTATTAATAGATATAGAGTTGATAGAACAAGCTAGAGAATCCTTAAAGCAATTACAAATAATAAATGAAAAAGAAGAAAACAAATTAGTAAATCAAATGGCTCGAGTCAGTGAGGCATTGCTATTAAAAACTAATAAAAGAGCAAAAAATAGAGCAAAAGCAGAAGAATTACTTTCAGAAGTCCTTGAAGAAGAGGTAATTAATTATGAAGTATTCTTAGTTGCTTTAGTAAATCTCTCAGAGCTTAATTTAATAGAGCTCCAATTAACAGGTGATGAAGAAGCTTTAGCTGAATTAAAATTACTAATGTATAAACAACTTGAATTAGCAAAAGAACAAAATTCCTATTCGCTTCTTGTAGATACATATTTTCTACAAGCACAACTTGCATTAGTAGAATTAGATATCACAAAAGCCCAACAATTACTTAATCAATCTCAATTAATTGCAGAAGAAATGGGATTGAAAAGATTAGCAATGAAAATCTCAAGTGATTATGATTATTACTTTGAAGAAATGGAAATGTGGGAAAAATTTACTGATAAGAAACCGTCCATTAATGAAAGGTTATCACATACAAGCTTGGAAGAAACTATTCAAAGAATGATTAAAAAGCGAGTAGTTGAACCAACCAAGTATGTTGAAGAAACACCAATTTTACTTGTTATAGTAACAGATGTTGGTATACCTTTATTTTCTCAATATTTTGGACCTGAAACACAAATTAATGATATACTTGTAGGGGGATTTCTAACAGCAATAAATTCATTTATGCAAGAAGCTTTTGCAACTGAGGGGTCAATTGAACGTATTAAACATCAGGATTATACGCTAATTTTGCAATTCAAGAAAACCCTACGATTCTGTTATGTCTTTAAGGGACCTTCATATGGTGCAATGATAAAATTATCTAATTTTATTCGCCATTTGGAAAAACCATTGTATTCAAATTTGATTAATACTTTAAGTGATAATAAAAGTAGCCAAAAATTAAGTCAAAAATATAAATCTTCATTAGAAGATCTAGCAAAGCAGATTTTTCTTGCAGTAAAATAAAAGTGGAAAAAAATACTCGGATTTTAATATCACCCAATAAAAGAATATGATCAATAAATAATTTTTTGTGCTATTAGGTTCTTATTAATCTCTGCAGTTCTTATAATCAAACGATTTTTAATTGAATTTCCATCAGCATAATCGTACATAAACAAATTCATATTTATTATACCGGAGATTGTCGTTAAATGTAGGATTATATGTCGATCACGTAATTCGCGCCTATATTTGGAAACTCTAACATATACCTGTCTTTTATCAAAAGTAATGCTTTGAATGTCTTTGTAAAAAACTTTAGTTGTTCTAAACCATTTTCTAAATTCAAAATAATCAGGATGAAAAGTAAATTTGTAGGGAATGGAAATGATTAAACCAATAATGAAAAATGGAATGAAAATAATAAAAGCAATAGAAAGCTGAAAAATAAAGAATAATAAAAATGGAAAGCAGATAATTAATGTAACAATCCCGACCACGGTTCCTAATGAGAAAGGTGTAGTCCAATAGAAACGAACTAAACCACATTGCATAGCACCAAGTAAACCAGGTCTAAAAACTCTTTTTAATGAATCACTTTTTTCTGGCTTTTGCATAGCAATCTTTGGTTCTAATTCATCTACTGGTGGTTTTGTGGCAAGTATTTTTTCTGGAAACATTATTGATACAGAATCACCATCAATATGTAAACCTAATTCAAGGGCACTATTTGTAATTACTTCCTCTTGTATTTGAGTAATTGTAGAAACCCATTTGATTTTTGCTTTTCCTTGCTTAGAAAGTAATTCTAATAGCTCTTGTTTCTTCTCTTCACTAATTTCTGACAACTATTTAAACACCCAATATTTGTATAATATAAAAGAAATAAAAAGATTACTTAGCTTTATACAAGAAAAACTGGTGGCCGGGGCCGGATTCGAACCGGCGACCACTTACTCCCAAAGCAAGTATCATACCGTGCTAGACTACCCGGCCATTTATTTGATTGTGTTGTTTTTGCTCATATTTTCTTTTTGAATCTTTCGTTATCTTGAAA
>JAEOUJ010000387.1 GCA_016839405.1 Candidatus Gerdarchaeota archaeon
TAATCTAATTGTTAAAATTATAGATCCAAAGGAAATACCTGATGAAGCACTTATTTGTGTTTCTGGCATGGTTGGTGGAAGAGCTAGCCCAGAATGTTTAGCTAATATTAAAGGTCTTTCAGAAATTGATCCATGGCCAATGTTTACAGCAACAAAATTATTAGAATCATATTTAGATGAAAATTTCCATTCTCTAATTTCTACAGAAATCGGTGCAGGTAATTTTCTCGTACCAATTCTTGTTTCTGCTCGCATGGGTATTAATGTTATTGATGGAGATTTATGTGGTCGAGCTAAACCAGAGATTAGTATCTCAACAAGTAATATTGTCGGAATTCCAATTACTCCATTAGCAATTGTTTCAGCATTTGGTGATGAAATGATACTTAAAAAAGCTCAAATTGATCAAAGAGCTGAAAAAATTGCTCGTGAAATGGCTGTTCAATCAGGTGGAGCAGTAGGAGTTGCACGTTGTCCCGCTTATTGGAAAGATTACAAAAAGGCAGTTATTCCTAATACTATAAGCAAGTCAAAGAATTTGGGAACAGCACTAAGGAATGCACGAGAGAAAGGTAAGAATCCTATTAACACAATAATTGGTGTAATTAATGGTGAAGTGCTATTTGAAGGAAAAATCAAACAATATTCAATTGAAGATGAAGGTGGATTTGTGGTTGGATATATTAATCTAATAGATGACCAAAAAAATGATTTCAAAATATGGTTCAAAAATGAATATTTAGTAACATGGCGGAATGGAAAACCATATGTGACTTCGCCAGATATAATTTGCTTAGTTGATTCTAAAACAGGAGAAGGTTTAACTCCATGGTTAAATGACTTCTTTAAGGATCGATTAGTAACAGTAATTGGTGCCAAAAATGCACCAATTTGGTATAGCCAAAAAGGGCTAGAAATCTTTGGTCCAAAACATTTTGGATTTGATTTTAACTATCAATCATTTTAAAAACAAGCTTCTTACTATATAATTGGATGCACAATTGATGGATTTCAAATATTTTGAAGATTTAAATACAGGTGGAAAATATCCAATAATGAAAGGAGGGGAACCATTTTTCATTAGGAAAGGAAAAATTGGTTGTATACTTTGTCATGGATTTACAGGTACACCAAATGAGATGAAAGGAATAGGTGATTTTTTAGCTGAAAATAATATCACTGTTTTGGGACCATTATTACCAGGGCATGGAACAATCATAGGCGAGATGAAAAAAACAACCATAAATGATTATTTTATCGAGTATAAAAAAGCTGTAGATAAATTGAGGAAATTTTGTGAAGAAATTTTTGTTTGCGGTTTATCTCTTGGGGGATTATTAACATTGAAATTTGCTTCAGAAAATACAGTTAATGGTGTAATCTCTTTAGCTACACCTATCAAATTTAAAAAACTTGAGGGATTTTTTTTGGCTACTATAGGTCCACTATTAAAAAATATAGCAATAAAGAAAAGCAAAAAAGAATTAATTGGACAAAAAATATTCAATATAATTTGTTATGATAGATATCCTGTTGGCCCAGCAATTTCAATTAGAAAAACTATTCATAAAACAAGGAAAAAACTACCTAATATAAAATCTCCAATTCTAATTATTCAAGGACAATTAGATTCAAAATGGATTGTTGATTCTTCAAGAATAATCTTTAACGAGGTTAAATCTGAGAATAAGAATATCATTTTGTTGCAAAAAACATCTCATGTTCTTACATTAGGACCAGAGAAGAAGAAAATTCACAATTTTATTCTAGAATTCATACAAAAAAATTCTAAATTATTGAATAAATAAAATAGTAATTTATAAAGAAAAATGAATGTATAGAATTAATCCTTTATTTATTAAGGATTAATTCAATAACATCTTCATCATGCAGCATATGATCTAATCCAACTTGTTGCCCCTCAAATTGACTTGATGAACCCCATATCCTTGCATATCTAAATCTATTAAGAAAGCTCGAATGTATTTTTTCTGCCACATCTGCGACAGTTGCTCCACTACGAATAACAAATGGTTCATCGTAATTTGGTTTTTTACCAGGGGGCTTAGTATAAACTCGAATTACTTTTAATAAATTAAAAAGAGACTCTTTTAATTTCTCTAGTGATTCTTCATTATTGTAAGCAGTTGGAAAAACATCCCATTTAGTTTTCTTTAGTAATTCTTGATAAGCTTCTTTAGAACCTGGTAGATCACCTTTAGTAGCAATTATAGCTATTTTATATTCTGATTCTCCATTTACTAAGATTTTTGCATCTTCTAGTTGTAGTGATAAGAAATCCAATTGTCTGTTAATATCCATTGTTAAATCAATTACCATCATTATAGCATCACTAGTTCTTGCCACTCGAACAATTTGCTTACTTATAGTCCAATCTTCTTTAAAATCAAGAAAACCTGGCAAATCAACTATTTGGAAAATTACCCCTTGGAATGAGCAAGCTCCTGCTTGGCCAATGGTTGTAGTATTTAGGTAATTTCCAACATCCACTTCCGTGTTAGTTATAGCATTCATTAGAGTACTTTTACCAACATTAGATAAGCCAAAAAGTGCTATTCTGCCAACACCTGATATTGGAATTTCAAAGGGATCATATTGTCTTGCTTTTGCTTTAGGTTTCTTTAAGATCTCTTCCTTTTGATTTTCTAACCAAAGGATTAATTGTTTATATGGGCCCCAAGTATCAAGTTTTTTCCTTTGGATTTCATCTATTAAATCATCTACTTGAGCAATATAGTCTTCTCCTTCCAATCCTCGTAATTTATTTGCTACTTTATAGAGGAAATATCGATATTTATTTTGTCTATTACTCATTTCTATTACACCTTTTATTTTCATACTTTTTATTTTTATTTTCTTAATTTGGGGTTAAATGATAATTTTTCAATAATGAAAATGGCTTTTCAATGAGTAAAAATAGGAAACAACTATTCTTCTAGAATCTACTAACCCTTAAAAAGATAAATTCCGAAAAAACAGTGGACCTAACCTTAGCTACGCTACCATTCTCAATTAATGATTGCGAAGCGAGATCCCCTCGCACCAAATCAATAAGCACGTTCTTTGGGGAACATTTTGTCCACATAAAATCATTTGAAATATAGGTAAATAAAAATTTTCGTAAAATATGAAATTCTTTTAAAGAAATAGAGTAGTTTAAAGAAGTATATTAGTGGTAGAGGATGGTATTATTATTACTAAGAAACCAGAATTAAAAAATAATCAAACTCATTCATTTAAAGTTCTTTTTAAGATTTTTTTTAAAACTGGACGAAAAAGATTACTAATTACAACACTAACTGGTATAATACTATTCATAGCATTAACAGCATTTTTCACTTCATGGATAACTTATCGATATAATTTCTTTTATGATAGTGTCGGTTCCAAGGAATGGATAAATGACGGAAAAATTAGTAATATAGAAAGCCAATATTCTGAAGGTCCTATTGATATATCTATAACTTATTTTAAAAACAAAATTGATGAATCAATTCAAAAATTGAACGCTTTTGTACCAAAAATAGGAAAAGATAATACTGCTGCTCTATACACTCAACTCTATTATTTCGAACCCAATTTAACAGAAAGAGAAAATATGAAATTTATGACGCTTGATAATGATGCTCTTAATATTGTTGAAGATTGCCTTGTTGAAGGCCGTATGCCTATAAATTATGATGAAATTATTTTTTATCGTACTAATGTTTCCATACTATTCAATCTAAATCAAGAAATAGCATTAGGTAACAATAACAGTTTAACATCTCATATTTACAATTATACAATCGTGGGAATTGTTGAAAATGTTAAGAGTGTCTTTTATCTAAATGATAAATCAGTTGATATTTTAAATGATATAACTAATTACGATTCTGTTGAATATGACGAGATCTTATTTACAACATATGATCTTTATGTAGAAAATTCTGAGATACTTGTTGATTATCAAGGAAAAACAGTATTTTTAATAGATTTTAATTATGAGTTTAAACCTGTTCATATTAGAAATATAGCTAAATATCTTCATAATTATCTTACTGAAATAATAGAGGATTATTTTTGGCATACTGATGGATTCTGCACTGATTTATATGATGAATTAAATACATTTAACGAAAATTGGTTAAATGAAACTCTAAGTATTTTTTCATGTGGAATACCTATCCTGTTACTATTTGGATTGGTTTGTGTTGAAATTTTTAAAATAGACACGCATTATTTAGAATCAAAATTTAAAATTATGAAAATACAAGGGATGGAATATAAAGTAATTAAACAAATGGTTCTTTTGGAGAATTTCATAAGTGCATCAATTGCATTTGTAAGTGGTATTTTAATTGGTTTCTTTGTTGGTTTTTTCATTTTTCTAGGGATGGGCAATTATGAGGTTAAGGAGTTCATCCTATCATTGGGTGAACCCGTAATGTTGATAGCATTAATAATTCTCTTTTTGTTTTTCTTTATTGGGGGATATATAATTGAGAATGTTCTAGCAAGAAGAACTACAAAAACTACTTCATTACGTTATAAAAAGAAAAGAACCAAAATAATTAGGAGCATTTTTACTGCTCAAGAATTTCTGCTTTCATTACCTGGAGTAGGCTTTATAGGCATAGGATTAACAGGTATTGTTGGAATTGAATCGATATCATTTGGTTCCTCATTTGCTCAATATTATTATGATTTACTACTAAGTTTCTGGTTTATTACAATAATTGGTTTAATTTTTGTATTAACAGCATTATTTTTACTTCTTAGTAGACTAATTTCATTTCTCTGGAGGATTATCGGAAAGAAAATCTGGGATGGTACCAAGAGTTTCATAACTTTGTCATTGAAACATATATCTGTTTATAATAAGGAATATCAAAGAGTAATTCTAGCAATGTTAATTATTGGTCTTGGTCTTACTCCTGGTGTTGTTCTGAAGAAATCAGTTAATGATCATATAAAAATTGAATCTAAACTTAGTGTTGGCTATTCCGATATTATAATTTCTAGATGGTCATCGGCTTATGATCCTTTATTAGATGACATTTCAAAGATTGAAGGAATTGAAAGGCTAACTAAGGTTAAACTTTATACAATTCATACTCCTATTGTTGGTGGTGTGGATTATTCTATTGTTTTGTTTAGTATTTTAAATGTAAGTGAATTTTTGGAAGTGATAAATCCACAGCTATTTACTGATTCATGTTTTACATATGAGGATATAGTTGAGTTGGATAATAACATGAGTTATTTAATGAGTAACAGATATGCTAAGAAAAATAATTATGATCAAGGAGAGGTTTTTGTCACAACAATGATTACAAATCCATACACTGTTCCTTATGAAATGAATTACACAAATTCATTTGATATTTTTCCATTAATGCCACAATTTGATAGAGGTTTCTTTGCTTTCAGAGAAAGATTTGGTTTAGTAACAAGTGAATTAACAGCAGAGCAACTGCTTGATTTCTATTCATATCAAATTAGTATTTCCGTAAGAAGTGATGTGCTAATTAAAACAATAAGTGATGCAAACATAACAAATATACATAATGAACTTGTGGAATATGGATTAAAATCAGTCTCATATTTAGAAGTAATTGAAGCAAATTCAAACCAAATAAGTGCATTTGGGTTAAACTTGTTTGTTTTAACTTCAATTTTAACTATCATTACTGCAATGTTTATTGGTTTTATTGCTGCAAGAAATATCTACTATCAAAGATTACGAATAATTGAATCTGAATATCAATTAGGAGCTAAAAGAAAACAAATATGGTCAAGCTTTACTTTGGAATTAATTTTTGTTACTCTTGTACCAATATTAATTTCATTCGCAGTAACAATGCCTATTTTAAAATACTCAAGCGCGTTTATTTTGTTTTTATCAGAATATCATTTGATATTTCATCTATGGTTCCCCATTTGGATATTTATACTACTAGTCTGTTTAATAGTAATTGCAATAATAGCAGGATGGTTACCAGAAATAATCTATTTGGTCAGAAAATATCGCCCTATAAAGCAGGAGTGAATTAAATATGATAGACTGTAAAGATTTAATCAAAATCTTCACTGATGAAGAAACTAAAACACGAATACCTGCTTTAAGAGGATGTGATTTAAAAGTAGCTGAAGGAGAAATTCTTACTATTGTCGGTCCGAGTGGATCAGGAAAAACAACATTAATAAATATTCTAGCAGGCTTAGAAACAATCTCTAGTGGTGAGGTTAGAGTAGCTGGATATGATTTAGGGGCAATGTCTGAGTTAGAATTACATAATTATCGTTTACAAATGATAGGTATAGTTGATCAATTTCCAGAACGAACAATTTTCTTAGATAGTACAGTAATAGACAATTTAGTTTTCACAAGTAATCTTATTCTTTCAAGTGCTACTAAATTTTTAGATAAAGAGTATATTCTTGAAAAATTGGGCATTCTTCATTTAAAAGACAGAAAAGTAAAACACTTATCTGGAGGGGAAATGATTAGAACAGCAATAGCTAGTGCATTGGCAAAAAATGTTCCATTATTACTCTGTGATGAACCTACTGGACAATTGGATAGTATGAATACAGAACGTGTTAAAATCCTTCTAAAACAAATTACACGAGATTTTGGTATAACTGTTCTTGTTGTTACTCATGATCCAAGGTTCCAAGAAGGTGTTGATAAAACATGTGAGATCAGAGATGGAAGAGTGTCTACTATTTTAGGGGTGGAAGAACAAATGGTATATAGTGGGAAAAATACATATCCACTAAGATTCAAAAGCCGAATTGATTCATCAAACAGTGCACGTATTCCAGATCTAATTCTCAAAACACTAAAAATAAATGAAGATGTTGAATTTGAACTCAATGAAAAAGGTGAAGTAAAACTTAAACATCCCGATAAAATTAAGCCAGAAAAGCTTATTTTAGATGA